>JAUXNU010000207.1 GCA_030682655.1 Actinomycetota bacterium
ATCCTGCGGGGCATCGACGAGTTCAACGCCTCGCCTGTCGTTCTCCGCTGGAACAAGTTCGATCTCGAGGTGGCTTGATGTGTAACTATTCTTCAGGAACGAAGTACTAGAACAGAATGAATACTCCGAGGATCATCTCGAGAAGCACCACCAGAAACGCAAGAAACAGCAGCGCGGCCAAGCCAGCGAGCTGCTCGGACGTGTCGAGCTGGCCCTGATCCTCGTCGGGCTTGAGTGGACCGACCGCCTCGTCGAGCGACTGCGCCTGCTCCGAGACGCCGGATGCCTCCGCGACCTCCTCGGGCGTGGCGGCCTTGTCAACCGGCTTGAAACCGGCAACGCTCGCGGTCCCGGACTTCGTGAGCACTTTGCCCGAGCCGCTGCCCGAGAAGTTCCATCCGTTCTCGACCCGCGATAGCGTGATCGCGCCTGATCCGCTGGCAATGAATGGCCGTCACCGAGACGGGCACCGTCACCTCGTCCCCGTTCCATGCGGCAGCCCCCGTCGAACTGACGGGGAACCCATACACTTCCGAGGAGAACTGGATCTCGTCGCCCAGGTCGGTGACCACGACAACGGCACTGATCGGCTTGCCTGTGTTCGTGCTGCCGGCGACCTCGTACGTACCCGCGAACGAGCCGTCACGCGCATCGGCCGGTTCGGCAGGCGTCTCCTCGGCGAATGCGACAAGAGGAACTGACAGCAGGAGTAGCGTCAGCGCGATCGCAAGACTGCGCCGGACTCCAGGTGTGAGACCCACGACTCCCCCTCTCGGATCGGCGGCCATTCCCAGATTATGGCGGACGCGTCAGGGGGTCTGTCCCGCCGCGCCGGGCGCCCGTGTTCGCGCCCTCGCATCGAGTTCGCTCAGCGAGACGACATCGAGTCCCTTCGCCCGCAGCCCGCCAAGGAGTCCCGGCAACGCCTCGACGGTCATCGTGCGGTCCAGGCGCCCGTCATGGGACAGGAGGATGTCACCCGCGAGTGTCTCGCCAACGAGCGTGGCTGCCATCTCCTCGGCGGAGCGGAACCGCGAGCGTTCCACGACGCGCGACCACAAGGCGACCCTCAGGCCGCACTCTGATGCGAGCCTCCTTTGTGCAGCGTTCAGCACTCCCCTCGGCGGCCGGTACCACACCGGCTCAACACCGAGCTGGTGAAGAGTGCGTTGGCTCTCCTCAAACTCTCGCGCGAGCGTCGCGGCATCCATCGCAGACACATCTCCATGGGTTTGCGAGTGGTTCGCAATCTCGTGGCCCTCGGCGATGATGCGCCGCACGAGCGCTGGATTCCGCTCACAATGCTCGCCGACTACGAAGAACGTCGCACGCACCTGATGAGCTGCAAGGATGTCGAGGATCTGCGGTGTGTAGCGCTCGTCAGGTCCGTCGTCAAAGGTGAGTGCGACGGCGCTTTGCACCTTGGGCATGCGGCAACACACGCCGAAGCGGGACGCGAGAATCTTGTCCACGGGGACGCCCAGCGCAAGAACCACCAGCGCCACGACGACCCCCGACCGTACGATCCCCCTCATACTCCCCCCGCTATCCCTCGTACAGCTCCTCCGGCTGGATCTCTCCGTGGACGAGCCGCTCAAGCGTGGGTTCCCATGCCCGCCGCAACGTCTCGACGTCCACGTCGACCTTCTCGCGGATGTGGAGCCGCGATCCTCCCACCGCGCCGATCACAGCGTACGGCACCAACCGCTGCTCCAGTATGCCAAGGAGCGCCTCCACGTCGCGCTGCGCCACCGTGAGTACGATGCGGCTCTGAGACTCCGAGAACAGGCTTGAGATCGCGGGCAGCTCGTCGTCGATGCGCACGTCGCAACCGATGCCGCCCGCGATGCAGCTCTCGGCGAGCGCGACAGCGATGCCACCCTCGGAGCAGTCGTGGGCCGACCTCGCAAGGCCTGCGCGAATCGCGTCGCGAACCGCGTCAGCCACGTCGGACTCGAGCTCCAGGTCGAGCGCCGGCGGGCGTCCGGCGACCGTGTCGTGCAGCACCTTCAAATACTCGCTGCCGCCCAGCTCGTCATGGGTTTCGCCCACCAGCACCACAACGTCGCCTTCGACCTTGAAAGACATCGTACAGTGCTGGTCCAGGTGGTCGAGCAAGCCGACGAGCCCAACGGTCGGCGTCGGGTAGATGGGCTGGCCGAAGCTCTCGTTGTAGAAGCTCACGTTCCCGGAGATGACCGGAATCTCCCACGCCTTGCATGCGTCGGACATGCCCCGGACGGCCTCGAAGAACGTCCAGAATACCTCAGGCTTCTCGGGCGAACCGAAGTTCAGGCAATCGGTGATGGCCGCGGGCTCGCCGCCGGAGCACGCAACGTTGCGCGCCGCCTCGGCCAGAGCGATCTGGGCTCCCAAGTACGGGTCCAGATAGCAATAGCGGCCGTTGCAGTCACTACTTACGGCGATCGCGCGATCGGTCATCTCTCCTCGGCCGGTGTCACCGATTCGCAGGACCGCGGCGTCACTACCCGGAAGCACGACCGAGTTCGCCATCACCTGGTGGTCGTACTGCTCCCAGATCCAGCGGCGCGAGCAGATGTTCGGACTCGCGAGGATGCGAAGGAGCGTCTGCGTGAGCTCGGCGACCGACTCGGGGTGCATGAGCGAGTGCGGATCGAACGCCTGAACCTTGTCGAGATACGCCGGCCGCTCCTTGGGAGGATCGTAGATAGGCGCGTCATCGGCGAGCGTGGAGGCGGGCACGTCCGCGACTACCTCGCCACCCTGCGTCACCACGAAGCGGCCGGTGTCTGTGACCTGGCCAATGACAGTCGACAGCAGACCCCACTTGTCGCAAACCGCGCGCGCAGCGTCCAGGTTCTCCGGCGTCACGACCGCCAGCATGCGCTCCTGCGACTCGGAGACCATGATCTCGAACGGCTGCATCGCGTCCTCGCGCTGCGGCACCTTGGCCACGTCGATCTCAAGCCCGACACCGCCGCGGCTCGCCATCTCACTGGCCGAGGAGGTGAGCCCAGCCGCGCCGAGGTCGCCGAGCGCCACAAGCAGATTGCCGTCCAGAAGCTCCAGGCACGCCTCGATGAGCAGCTTCTCCTCGAACGGGTCGCCGACCTGCACGCTTGGCCGCTTGTCCTCGGCACGCTCGTCGAACTCCTGACTCGCAAGCGTCGACGCGCCTCCGATGCCGTCCCGACCTGTCGTCGAGCCGATGAGCACTACCAGGTTGCCGGGACCCGCCGCCACTGCGCGCATGAGGTTCTCCTCGCGCATGAGGCCGATCGACATCGCGTTGATGAGGCAGTTGCCCTCGTAGGCTTCCTCGAAGTAGACCTCGCCGCCGACTGTGGGTACGCCAAGGCAGTTGCCGTAGCCGCCAATACCGGCAACGGCGCCCTCGAAGAGATAGCGCTGGCGGGGGTTGTCGAGGGTGCCGAAGCGCAGGGAGTCGAGACTCGCGATCGGGCGCGCGCCCATCGTGAAGATGTCGCGGATGATGCCGCCGATACCGGTTGCGGCACCCTGGTAGGGCTCGATGGCGCTCGGGTGGTTGTGCGACTCCATCTTGAACGCGACCGCCCAGCCGTCGCCCACGCTGATCACGCCGGCGTTCTCGCCCGGACCCTGAAGCACGTGCGCGCCGGTTGTCGGGAACATTCGCAGTGCCTTGCGCGAGTGCTTGTAGCTGCAATGCTCGCTCCACATGAGCGAGTACATATACAGCTCGGTCACCGATGGGACGCGTCCCAGAATCTCGACGATGTGTTCGTATTCCGCGAGCTTGAGGCCGAGTTCTTCGGCAAGTTGGGGGGCGAGTTCGGGGGAGAGGGACTCCGGCATGAGGCGCGACTCCTCGGGCGCGACGGGCGGGACACGCACATCTTACTGCAAGAGGGAGGGCCGTGTTGCCAGGGCGTGCGGACTCCCGGCTACCCCACGAGCAACACATCCGGATACTCACCGTGGGCACGCGAATCGGCGGTCGCAAGCGTCGCTCCGAGAAGCGACGCGCACGCCGGTGCCAGTGCATCGTAGAAGGAGCAGCCGAGGAGCTCGCACTGTCGCGCAGTCTCTGCGACGACCTCGTCGGTGAGGGGGAGCAACGCAAGGTCTGTGGCCTGCAGGCGCTCCCAGGCGGGAACCAAATCCCGGGATGTGTAGTGTCGCTGCACCACAGACAGCACCTCGTGCGCGAAGTGCGTGGGCGCAACCAGAGAGATCTCGCCTCGAACCGCTCTTTCCAGCAACGCGAGAGCCGCATCCTGACCTGCCTCATGCTTGAACCACTTCACGCCCACGGAAGCGTCAAGTGCGAATACCGGAAGCTCGCTCATCCTCGATCCTTGCGGACGTCTCGCGGAGGCGCGGCGTCGTCCGTCTCGCGCACCTCGCGAAGGATCTCGAGCGACGGTCGATCGTCCATCACCTCGCGTCCGACGTGGAATGTCCGCATCCCCTCGAGCGCGTCCAGCATACGGCGGCGGCGGGTCTCGTCGGCACGCTCATCGGCGGTCTTGCCGAGATAGGCTGCGAGCGATTCCTGCACGAGTTCGCTGCGCGAGGTTCTCTGCTCGGCAGCTTCGCCATCGAGTCGCTCGAGCAGCTCGTCGGGCAAGGACACCGTGACTTTCGCAGTCATCGTCTTCTCCTTCGCGGTCATACCGTGATTCATACTCATAGTATGACTACCAAGCCGACGCGTCAACGAACAGGCGTTCAGTCCTCGTCGTCAGATGCAGCCCGTGTCCTGCGGGGCGACGGGAAGACCACCCGCAGCAGGTACGCAATCTGCTGGACGAGCGCGACAAGCGTCAGAAGCCCCATGGCGGCCGACAGCGACTGTGCGGGCGTCACGAACATCCCGTACAGCGTCACGCCAAAGAAGGCTGCCTGCACCACGATCCATGGCCACCGCCCGGTGAGGCCGAAGGCGGATCGGGGACGGCGGATCGAATCGATCACGATCGCGACGGCACCCGCCAGAAGGACGAATCCGAGAATCGCAAGGAGCCACATGCCAAGGCCGAAGCCATCTGTGCTCGCAGGCACTACCCTGCGACCTCCGCAAGCCTGGCGACGATGGTCGTGAAGAATCGCTGCCCGTCCACGCCACCGGTCACGGCGTCAACGACGCGCTCGGGGTGCGGCATGAGACCGAACACGTTGCCGCGCTCGTTGCAGATGCCCGCGATGTCGTCGAGTGCACCGTTCGGCGCGCTGCCGTCCTCGTCCCGCGTGCCGTCGGGCTCGCAGTAGCGCAGCACGATCTGACCGCCCGCCTCGAGCCGGGCCCGTGTCGCCTCATCGCAGACGAAGTTGCCCTCGTTGTGGTTGATCGGGATCCGCACGACGGTGCCGGCCGGCATGTCGATCCACTGGCAAACGCTATCTTCCACACGCAGCGACACTTCGCGGCAGATGAACTTGAGTCCCGTGTTGCGCAGGAGCGCGCCCGGCAGCAGGTGAGCCTCCGTGAGTATCTGGAATCCGTTGCAGATGCCGATGACCGGTCCGCCGCGCTCGGCGAAGCGCCCGACCGCATTCATCACCGGTGAGAACTGCGCGACCGCGCCGCAGCGAATGTAGTCGCCGTAGGAGAAGCCGCCGGGCAGGACAATCGCGTCGAAGCCGGAAAGGTCGGTGTCACCGTGCCACACGAAATCGGCCTCGAAACCGAGATGGCGAGCGGCGTGGATCACGTCCTGCTCGCAGTTCGAGCCCGGAAAGATGACGACACCGAAGCGCATGCTCACGCCTCCCCAACAGTCTCGATGCGGAAGTCCTCGATAACCGGGTTCGCAAGCAGCTTCTCGCACATCGCGCGCACCGTATCGAGGTCTGCGTCGGCGTCAATCTGGATGAACTTGCCGATCTTCACGCTCTCGATCCCCGCGTAGCCGAGGTTGGCGAGCGCCCGCTCGGCTGTCGCACCGGGAGGGTCGAAGATGCCCTTCTTGTACGTCACAAAGACCTTGTATTGCGCCATGGTCCGACATCGTCCCTTCCGTAAACGCGGCTCGCACTAGCCCTTCTTGGCCGAGGAATCCCCGGCTGAGTCACCTTTGTCTTCCTTCGCCTTCGCGGCCGGCGCACCTTTCGAAGAGCCTTTGCCGCCTGCCATCATCGCCTTGCGCATCGGGCGCAGCTTGGTCCAATCGATGTAGATGGCCGTGAACAGGCACGTGTAGGTCAGCGCGAGCATCCAGTTGCCGATCTCCGTGCGGAACTGCCACAAAGCCCCAAGGAAGAAGACGGTGCCCGTGATCATGAGTCCTGCCCAGATCTTGCGCCAGCGTCTGAACTCGGGGGTATTGGGTGTGGGTAGCGGTTGGAAGAACTTGCGCCAGCCTTTGACCTCCGGCTTCGCGTCGGCCTTCTTCTTGGCCGCGGTTCGCGTCACCTCGACGGTGCCCTTCTCGCGCATAGGCTTGGCGCGCGCGGCGCTCTTGCGGGTCTTTCCGAGCTCGGCGTCACGCCGGTAGCGCGGGTTGCTGGCGCTTCTTCGGGCCATACGGATCAGGCATCCCCTTCCGGGACGAACGTTCGGCCTGTGATGAGTTCGTAGGCCTGGATATAGCGAGCACTGGTTCCCTCCACGATGTCGGCAGGCAGCGCCGGCGGAGGCGGGGTCTTGTCCCAGCCGATGCTCTCGAGCCAGTCGCGCACGTATTGCTTGTCGAAACTCGCCTGTCCTCGGCCAGACTCGTAGTCGTCGGCTGGCCAGAACCGGCTCGAGTCCGGTGTGAGCACCTCATCGATGAGCGTGACCTGTCCGTCGATGAGTCCGAACTCGAACTTCGTGTCGGCGATGATGATCCCGCGGGAGGCCGCATGCTCGCGTGCCGCCGAGTAGACGGCGACGGTCTTGTCGCGCAGCTCCTCGGCGTACGGGAGTCCGATGACCTCGACCATGCGCTCGAAGTCGATGTTCTCGTCGTGTTCGCCGATCTCCGCCTTGGTCGACGGCGTGAAGATCGGCTCGTCGAGGCGGCTCGATTCCACGAGGCCTTCCGGCAGCTGGATGCCGCAGACGGTGCCCTCGCGCTGGTACTCCTTCAGCCCCGAGCCGGCGAGATAGCCACGCACGATGCACTCTATCGGGAAGACTGTCGCCTTGCGCACAAGCATGAAGCGTCCGCGCAGGTAGTCGGCGTGCGCAGTGAACTGCTCGGGCAAATCTGCGACATCGGTCGAGAGCAAGTGGTTCGCCACTATGTCGCCAAGGAGCTCGAACCAGAACAGAGAGAGCTTCGTGAGGACTTCGCCTTTGTATGGAATCGGCTCCGGCAGGACCACGTCGAACGCGCTGATGCGGTCCGAGGCGACAAGCAGCAGTCTGTCGCCAAGATCGTATAGATCGCGGACTTTGCCTTGAGAGTCGGGACTAAGGCCCTGCGGCTGCGTCACAGCAGTCGCTCCTTTCGGGGTCTCGTGCGGTCGGCACCGTCACCCGAGGACGTCGAAGTGCTGCGAGGGCGCGGAGGTACGCGGTCATTGTAGGCGATAGCGCGAGGGGATTGTAGGGCGCGCAAGGCCGGATTCGAGCTTCGCACGCTCAGTACATGCCGAGGGAAACACGCCGGGCGATGTCGACTCGCGACATCGTCCCTGCGTCGAGCGCAGCAGGCGGCTCGCCGAGCAGTCGGCCCTTGACGAGAGTGCGCACCTGTCCGCAATGCACCCAGGTCTCATCTGCGCCAGGCAAGCCCGTCACGCACTCGGAAGCCCGCTCGCAACCGCCGCGAGCCGCCCGCCTCATTCCACGAGAGCAACACCCGCAAATCGCCGATGCGCGCGGGCGTCCGCCGAGTGCAGGATCGCTCCGAGACGCTCGGCGAGCGCCGGAGCGAGTGCATCGTAGAAGGAACACCCCAGCAACCGGCATTGGTCGAAAGCTGCTTCGGCGACCTCCTCGTCAAGGCCGATCACGGTGAGATCCGCCAGCTGCAGACTCGCCCATGCCTGGCGCCCCGTCTCGGGGCCACCGTGGCGAACGGCGACGCCCACGACCTCATGCACGAAGTGCGAGGCCACCACGATTCGGAGCGAACCCTCGCCATGACGCGCGAGAAGCTCCATCGCCGTCTCGCGCCCCGGCTCCGGCTTGATCCACTTCACCCCGACCGAGGAGTCGAGGACCACGAGACGCCGCTCGTCACTCACCAGCCGACACCGACTCGTCGTCCGACGGCCCAGGCGCCTCGCCTCGCAGCTCGCGCAGGTATGCGATCCCGGGAGTTTCGTCCGATCCCCAGGCGCCTGCGATCGCATCGAATCCCTCCTGCGCGGCAGCCATCCGCTCCCGACGACGCCGCTCGTACTCCCCACTCCGGCGCTCGGCTACGTAGCTGGCCGTCGCCTCGCGAATGACCGCGCTCCGCGTGAGCCCGTCCGCCGAGGCGATCTCGTCCACGTTCGAGACGAGCTCTCGCGGAAGCGAGATGCTGAACTTGTCGACAGCCATGGTCGCTCGCTCTCTGGTCGTACCATTCAGTCGTACCCATGGTACGACTGCTGACCAAGGAGATGCAAGCTGCCACCCGGCCCACCTCGCCAGGCTTCGCCCCCAGCGCAGTCCGGCTACTCAGCCCGCAGCCCCAGCTCTGCAAACGCGAAGTCGGCCGCGAACGGGTCGATGAACGACACCCCGTCGACCTCGCTGCGGTGGGAGAAGTCCTCGGAGAGGACCATGCGGACGCCGTTCGCGTATGCGACTGCCCATAGGAGCGCGTCGAAGATCCGCAACCCCCGTCTGCGCGAACAGTCTCCCGCCAGCAAGACCGTCTGCGCGTCGGTTGCGAGCACCTGAAAGGCCGCGGCGAGTCCCGTAACATGACCAAGGACCGCCGCTCGATCGCTCGACCTCACGGTGCCGCGAGTGAAGACGTCGAACGTCTCGACGAGCACCTGCGTGCTCAGCACGCCAATGCCCGCGCGGGCACATGCCCTCACCACCGACCGGGCCCGTTCGCACTTGGCACGCTCTTCCGGGCCAGATGCCGTGCTTCGCGCATAGACCAGAACGTTGGTGTCGATGAGACAACGCAAATCAGTCACCGTAGCAACCAAGCCGGTAGCTGTCGCGAACGCTGCCGAGATCGAACGGCGCTCTGTCCCATTCCTCGAAGAGCGCATCGACGATCCGCGCAGTCTGCTCGCCGTGCTCTCGGCCCCGCGCGTCCGCCTCGACGAACGCATCGATCGCCTCGCGGACCAGTTCCGACTCCGAGACCCCGCGTTCTCTCGCGAGCACCTTGAGAGTCTCATCTTGAGTCGGTTCGATGTTGAGCTGCTTGCGCACCATGCGCTTGACCGTATCGGACATGGCTTCCCACCTTCTTGCCAGAGTCTGACCGAGGAGAACGGACAGGCGGACGGGCGTTCGCCGTCATCGCCCTAGTATACATCTAGTATACATCGCCATGGTTCAGCGGTTCAACGAGTTTGCCCGGAATCCAGAGATCCCGTGAGCCAGTGCGTGTGGGCGTAGGAGTTGGCGCAGGTGGTCGGCATCCTCAGCTCAGGATCTTCCACCCGAAGTACACAGTCGCTGCGACCAGCCCATGACCGGCTCCGGCGCCCACCAGCACCCAGGCTCCCCACTTGTGCACCTTCATGTGGGTGCGTCCCTTGAAGTGGATAACCCGCAGCCCCACGAGCACCTGGAACGCCGCGAGCAGAAACATGACCACCCCGCCGACCAGCACGGAACCCCACTGAAGCTCCACTCCAAGAATCATCGTCGCCCCT
This sequence comes from Actinomycetota bacterium, assembly GCA_030682655.1. Lineage (NCBI taxonomy): Bacteria > Bacillati > Actinomycetota > Actinomycetota bacterium. Next base: position 9,730 of record JAUXNU010000207.1, read on the forward strand.
CCAAAGCCCGAGCCTGCTCACTGAATACCCTACCCGTGTTTCGCACTACCCGCGATTCGGAAGAACCACATTGATGACTCGCGCGTCTCACCATCAATACCTTGCCAAGGAGGCATGAATGTCCCGCACGCCGCGCATCCTCATTGCTGCACTTGCCGCGCTCGTGTTGACCGCAGCCGTCGTCGGCTGCACCGCCGCACCGCCGAGCGAGCCACCAAGCATCACCGGGACCGTCACGCAGTACATGGCCGACGGCACCGGAGGCGGCAGCTTCCTCATCGAGAACGGCACGCCCGGTTCCAGCGGGTACAACGTGGCCAGCGTCCACGTCGACTCCAAGACCGAGATCTTCGACGCCAAGGACAACCCCGCCACCTTCGCCGACATCTCCCAAGCCTCGAAGCTCGAGGTGTGGTTCACCGGCCCCGTTGCCGAGTCCTACCCGGTGCAGGCTACGGCGGGGAGCATCCGCATCCTTGGCGAGTAGGGTGCCCGGTACGCGGTCGACGACGCGCCTCGACTCGCGGCTATCGGCGACGAGCGGGCGGCTTGGATGGTTCAGGCAGACCCGCCAGCGGGACGCGGACCGCGAACACACTGCCGCCCCCGGCGCGGTTCGCGGCCTCCACGCTCCCGCCGTGGCGCTCGACGATCTCCTTGACGACCGCCAGCCCAATGCCGAGCCCGCCGCTTGCGCGATCGCGTGCTCCGTCCGCGCGCCAGAAGCGCGAGAACACGCGCTCGAGATCTTCCTCGGCGATGCCGATCCCGGTGTCCGCGACCTCGATAAGAGCGCGGTCCCCGTCGCGACCCAACGTGACCGTCACGACGCCGCCCGACGGCGTGTAGCGACACGCGTTCGAGATGAGGTTGCCGACCGCCTGCGTGAGGCGGTCGGAGTCGCCGTCCACCATGAGGCCGGACTCGATCTCCTCGGCCAGGGTGAGACCACAGGACTCGAAGAGCGCGCGGTGCGCGTCGACCGCCATGCGAACCGGGCCCGCGAGGTCGATGCGCTCGAGGCTCATCGGGGTGCTGCCGCGCTCGAGGCGCGTCAGCTCGAGGATGCCGTCGGCCAGGCGTGCGAGACGAACCGTCTCGTTGCGCACCGTGCCGAGGTGCTCCTCATCGGCAGGCATGACGCCATCCTGCATCGCTTCGACGGTCGCCTGAATGGCCTGCAGTGGCGTGCGCAGTTCGTGGGCGACGTCGGCCGTGAGCCGCCGCTCCATCTCTCGGTCGGCCTCGATGGCGTCGGCCATCTCGTCGAACGTCCGGCCGAGCACGCCGATGGAGTCCTCTCCGTCGAGTTCCGTGCGTGCGTGCCGGTCGCCAGCACGTAGCCGCTCCGCGGTCGCCGTGATCTTGTCGAGCGGCCGCACTATCGTCATCGCGAACACGAGGCCGGCAAGCGACGCGCCGAACACCGAGATCAGCGCGGCAGTGATGAGTCCCTGGAAGCTCGACCGGCGGAATCGCCAGTCGTTCTCGGTCAGCAACCCCTGCGGAGACAGTGACCACATGCGCACAACCCCGACGATCTCTTCCTGAGCCACGATGGGCGAGGTCACGACGGGCCCCTGCGGCTCGCGGTAGCCAGATGGCACGCCCGCGATCGACTGGCCCAACATGGTCGCGTGGTACGTGTCGTCGTAGATGACGCTCCCGCGCGCATCGAGCACCTGGAGCGCGAGCCCGCTCATCATGCCGAAGCGCGGCATCTCGGAGAATCCCTGCAGCGTCCACCCTCCGGAGTTCTCGTATGACCTGCCAAGGAGGGTCGCCGCGCCGTCCGCAGTGTCCTGAAGGCCTTCGCGAACGTAGGCATCGAACTGCCCGCCCCACACGGCTGTGAGGATGACCGCCGACAGCATCGCCGTGAATGCGGCGACTACCGCAAAGGCGAGCGCCAAGCGTCGCCCGAGACCTCGGCGTCCCGGGGCCTTCATCAGTCGTCGTCCTCGGCAGGCTCGAAGCGGTAGCCGACACCGTGAACGGTGTAGATGAACGTCGGCTGCTTGGGGTCGTCATGCAACTTGGCGCGCAGGTTCTTCACGTGGGAGTCGATCGTGCGCTCGTAGCCCTCGAAGTCATAGCCAAGGACCTTCTCGACGAGCTCCATGCGCGAATACACGCGGCCCGGATAGCGCGCAAGTGTCATGAGCAGCTTGAACTCACTCGCGGTCAGGTCGAGCTCTTCCTCGCCAATGAACGCCTTGTGCGCCGCGACGTCGACCTCGAGGGAGCCGTGGACCAGCCGGTCGCGCTGAGGTTCGGCGCCAACGTGCGCGCGGCGTAGCAGTGCCCGTACCCTCGCCACCAGCTCGCGCGGCGAGAACGGCTTGACGAGGTAGTCGTCGGCACCGAGCTCCAGACCGGCGACCCGGTCCTCGAGCTCGCCTTTTGCGGTGAGCATGATGATAGGCACGTCGGAAACGTCCCGGATGGTGCGGCAGACCTCTTCGCCGGAAGCCTTCGGGAGCATGAGGTCGAGAACGACTAGGTCGAAGGAATGCTGGTCGAAAGCATCAATCGCGGCGATGCCATCGGCGGCTCCGGTGACCCAGTAGCCTTCCTTCTCGAGATAGGCAGTGACTGCTTCTCGGATGGCCTTCTCGTCCTCGACGACAAGTACGCGTCGCGTTGTGGACATGGGTGTGCTGCCTCCCTATGAGGGCGCCGGGGTGGCGGGGCTGCCCCCCGACGTGGCACTCCGTATAGCAAAGTGTAGCCCCGAGCAGCATATTCCCGCACGATTCCACCGAATCTCCACGTGGGGGGAAGGCGCTACGAAGAAGCCCTCGCCCCTACAGCACCATGTTGAACAGATACCCGACCGCGATGATCGTCACCGCGTTGATCGCGACGAATATCGCGATGAGCTTGGGCTTGATGACCTTGCGAAGGATGATCATCTCGGGCGTCGAGAGCGCCACGACCGCCATCATGAACGCGAGCACCGTTCCCATCTGCATGCCCTTGTCCACGAGCACGCTCACGATCGGGATCACGCCAGCCGCGTTGCTGTAGAGCGGCACGCCAATCAGCACTGCGATCGGCACCGCAAGCGGGTTGCCCGGGCCGGCCCAGCGCACGAGGAAGTCATCCGGCAGGTAGCCGTGCATCGCCGCCCCGATCGCAATGCCGCCGATCACGTACGGCCATACCTTCCCGACGATCTCGCGCACGTAGCCCCGCGCATACGCGATGCGGTCCGCGCGGGTCATCTCCTCGGCGGGCTTGTCCCCGACCTTGATCTGGTAGACGTACTCCTCGACGAGGTGCTCGAGACCCAGCTTGCCGATGACGATGCCGCCCACGATGGCGACCGCTAGCCCGGCCACGAGGTAGAGCGCGGCGATCTTCCACCCGAACATGCCAAGCAGCAGTACGAGCGCGACCTCGTTCACCATCGGGCTCGCGATGAGGAACGAGAACGTCACCCCGAGCGGCACACCGGCCTCGACGAAGCCGATGAAGAGCGGGACAGCCGAGCACGAGCAGAACGGGGTGACGACGCCCAGGCTCGCCGCGAGCACGTTGCCCACGTAGAGGCGCGAGTGCGACAGGTAGCCCTTGGTGCGCTCCGGCGGGAAGTACGAGCGGATGATCGCCACGACGAACACGATCACCGCGAGCATCAGCAGGATCTTCGGCACGTCGTAGAGGAAGAACGCGACGGCCTGACCAAGCGCGGAGTCCGGAGACAGCCCGATCAGGTCGAAGGTGGCGCGCTCGGCAAGCCACTGCAGAGGATAGAAGATATCCATGGGGTCAGCCCGCCATGCGGCCCCACGCGCGGAATCGCCCGCGCGTGGGGTCGGCTAGCAGCAACTCCCGCCGCAGCCGCAGCCGCCCGTACCGGCGTCGGCGGCGCCCTGGAGCAGGCGGGCGACCTCCTCGGCGGACGGAACGCGACCGGCAACCTTGACCTGCTCGTCGACGACGAGCGCCGGCGTGGTCATGACGCCGTAGGCCATGATCTGCTGGAAGTCGGCGACCTTCTCAAACGTCGCGTCGAGTCCGAGGGATGCTGCCGCTTCGCGCGTCACCTTCTCGAGCCTGTCGCAGTTCGCGCAACCCCCGCCAAGGATCTTGATGTTCATTCTTCCTCGTGTCCTTTCACCTGGCGGGCAGCTCGCCCGCGCGTCTTGGTAGCTAGCAGCACGCGTCGCCGCAGTTCGGCTCCGTGCCGCGGATCCATCCGTTGATGATCGCCGCCGCGCACCCGACACTCGCGTCGACCTCGATCGCGGCCCACGCGCAGTTGCGCACGCACGCCCCGCACTCCATGCATGCGTCACGGTCGACCACGACCGCGCGTCCGTCGCACATCTCGAACACGCCATGCGGGCAGACCATCGCGCACATCCGGCAGCCGGTGCATTTCTCGGCGTCGTACGCGAGAGTCACGACGCCCTCGACATACCTCAGCCCGCTCACGCGATCACCGCCACTGCCGCGCTCGCCAGCAACGCCACCACCGATGTCGCAGCGAGCCCGACCTGCACCGGCAGCCAACGCCGCATCTCAGCGTTCACACCCGAAAACGACGTGTACGTCGAGCTCCCGGTGAAGTTCATCGCACCGAACGACGCGCCGGCCGTGATGCCCGCCACACCCGCGACAGCCGCAAGCCAGCTCACGTGCACACCCGCCAACGAGACCGCCGCGATCGCGGCCAGCGCAGTGAGCGCCCCGACGATTGCGCCCTTCTGCGAGAACATCCGTCCGGGAACCCACGGGAGCAGCACGGGCGTCAACACAAGCCCCGCGAGGACGGCGAGCAGCGCCGCGGCCAACACCGGAACTCCTCGGCCAAGCACTCGATCGAGCGAGAACAGGGGATCGAGACCGAGACCGGTGAGCGCCAGGAAGCCCACAGCTGCGGCGAGAACCTTCGGCTGGAATGCGATGGAAGTCTCGACGCCGGTGAGCACGACGCGGTCGCGCAGGGTGAAGCGAACACGGCGCATCTCGGGAGTCGCCTTCATCCCCGCGACCAGAAACTCCCGGATGTCGGCGGCACGCACCGGGCCATACACGACGCGGAAGCCGGTGAAGGTCTTGACCTCGTGCGCGGACACGCCTGGCGCACCGAGCTGGGGCACGACAAGGGTTCGGTGCTCAACGACCTCGGCCAGTCGTGATTCGAGCACGCGCTTGGCGAGCTCGACCGTGCCGAAGGTGCCTTTGCCGGCAGCACACCACACGTTGACGCCACGCGTGTCGAGCACGAGGATCCACGCGTCGATGCCGGCAAGTTCGCGGCGCAGCGCGTCGAAGGAGAGCTTGAAGTTGGCACTCACGAGTACCGGTGAGTCCGGATTCGGAGCGCCCACCGCGTGGAGCCCGGACTCCACGCGGTAGTCCATGCGAAAGAGGTTGAGTCGCACGCGAATCGTGCCCAAGCGGTCGCCCAACGACAGTCGCGTTGCGACCCTCGGCACCGCGCCCACAGGCGTTTCGACCATCTGCATGGCCAAGGAGCTCACGATTCCTCCCCGGGTGCGTCGCAAGCGCAACCGGTACCGGCAGCAGCCGCTCCCGCGCGACCGGCGAGGTTCGCGAACGAGCCCGCGAGTCGTGTGAGAGCCTCGGGCTCCAGAGAGCAGTGTAGCCAGCGGCCGACGCGGCGCGTACGCACGATTCCGGCCTCGCGCAGCTGCTTCACATGGTGAGATGCGAGCGCGTCCGAGGCGTCGAGGGCTGCGGCGATCTCGCAGATGCACTTCTCGCCATCGGCAAGAAGCTCGACGATCCGCAGCCGGTTCTCATCGGCCAGGGCTTTGAGGAGTTCGGTGTCCATAGGCCGAGTATATTCAAATGCGCGTTTTATTGTCAAACGTGCGTTTGAATGATATAGAAGGAGTGGCCGAAACATACGGACAGCGGAGTGACAATGGCGAAACCGGAAACCGGCAAGAAGCGCATGGGTGTCTTCGAGCGGTATCTCTCCCTCTGGGTAGCGCTCTGTATCGCCGTCGGCACGTTCATCGGCTGGCGTTGGCCGGGCACGTCGGACGTACTCTCCCGGTTCTCGTACGCGCAGATCTCAATCCCCGTCGCCGTGCTCATCTGGCTCATGATCTATCCGATGATGCTGCAGATCGACTTCGCCTCGCTGCGGCGCGTGGGTGAGCGCCGCCAGGGGCTCATCGTGACGACGGTGACGAACTGGCTCATCAAACCTTTCACGATGTACGCCATCGCATGGTTCTTCCTCAACGTCGTCTTCTCGCGGTGGATCCCCGTCGACCTCGCACGCGAGTACCTCGCCGGTGCCGTCCTGCTCGGGGCTGCGCCCTGCACGGCGATGGTGTTCGTGTGGTCCTACCTCGCCGATGGCGACCCCGCCTACACTCTCGTGCAGGTCGCGCTGAACGACCTGATACTCCTATTCGCTTTCGCGCCGATCGTGATGTTTCTCCTTGGCCTGACAGACATCCTGGTTCCATACGACACGGTGATTCTGTCAGTCGTGCTGTTCGTGGTGGTTCCACTGCTCTCCGGTTGGGTCTCACGCGTGCAGCTCATCAAGCACAAGGGTCTTGAGTGGTTCAAGGGCTCATTCCTGCCGGCTCTGGCGCCTGTGACGATCGTCGCCCTGCTGGCCACCCTCGTGATCATCTTCATCTTCCAAGGTGAGACCATCGTGGCCAACCCGCTGCACATCCTGCTCATTGCGGTTCCACTCACCGTGCAGACGTATCTGATCTTCGCGATCGCCTATGGATGGTCGTGGCTGTGGCGGCTGCCGCATCCCATTGCCGCGCCGGCCGGTTTCGTGGGCGCGTCGAACTTCTTCGAGCTTGCGGTCGCCGTTGCCGTAGCCCTCTTCGGACTGACATCCGGAGCGACGCTGGCCACCGTCGTGGGCGTGCTCGAAGAGGTGCCCATCATGCTCTCCCTTGTGTGGATCGCGAACGCCACGCGTGGGCATTTCGAGCGGCGCTCAGCTGTGCCTGCGAGGGTCAGCGGCTAGGACGCGACCCCGGTCCGGTGGGGCGACTACCCGCTGCGCAACGCCTCTGCGAAGGCCGCCGGAAGCCCCGCCGAGACCGTCGCAGCAGCGACGGCCTCGATATCGTAGCCAACGCGATGCACGCGAACACCTACGTAGACGTCGGTGGATCCCGCCAGGGCAAGTTGAGGATCCGCTCCCGCCACACTGCACACGTCATCCGCACTCCCGAGTACCAGCTCGACCCAGCAGGCGCGTGGATCGCCGTCCTTTGGCTTGCCGACGGAACCTGAGTTGACGTAGTGCACGTGTGGAGCGCTATCGAGCGTACCCGCTCCCTGCCCGGCATCGATCACCCGGTGGTACGGCGCGTGGACGTGACCGACGCAAACGATGTCGGCAGCTGCGTCCTTGGCCAACCTCAACAGCTGCGCATCCGGCCGATCCGCCTGCAGGTACTCGTTGATCCGCCGAGGACTCCCGTGCGCGAGCAGGATGCGCGCGCCGTCCTCGGCCAGGCGGATCTCGCGGGGTAGTTCTGCGAGAATGCGCTTGTGCTCCGCGTCCAGCGCCGGTGCTGTGAACGCGTACGATGCGGCACCGTCGGCGCGGTCCTGCGGGGTCGCGTAGTAGCAGCCGCACTCGCCACGGTCATTGCCGACGCCGTCATCGTAGTTTCCAAGGACGGTGGGAATGCCGAGTGTCACGATGCGGTCGATCACAGCTGCCGGCCCGGGACCGTAGCCGACAAGGTCGCCAAGGCAGTAGCATTCGTCCACCCCCTCTCGCTCGATATCGGCGAGTGCAGCGTCGAGCGCGGGAAGGTTCCCGTGGATGTCAGAGAAGAGCGCGATTCGTCGCATCTGTCGATTGTGCCCGTTCGCGATGGGTCGGGTAGAGAGGCCAATCGAACAGCACGGAGATATGTGTGCGGACCTAGTGGCCGCGACACACGTGCTGTCCGGTGAACGGCTGTGTCCTGCCCTCGATGACGGCCGCGATCGCGCCTGCGACGGTCGGCTCCGAATCCTCGAAGTACACGGCGATTCCTGCACGCTGCAAGCCGGACAGCGGGCCGCCGCCCATGCCGACCGCCGCTACCGCCGTGACGCCGCGCTGGTGAAGCAGGTTCACGGTCGACATACAGCCGCCGTGTTCGTGAGGGGGATTCGGCAGGATGTCCACCGCACCGACCTGGCCGTCGACCACGTCGACGATCGTGAAGTGCTCCGAGTGGCCGAAATGCGCCGACCGCGGCGCGTTCAGGCCGCCCTCGCCCGCAGATGGAACCGCAACAACGATCTTCTCGCTCATCCCTGCTACCTCATGCTTTCTTCTCATCGAGCGCGCTCTCGAGCGCGCGTGCCATGTCGGCGGTGCGGCGTTCCCGCTCCCGCAGGTGCCCCTACTCGGCTCGCTCGAGCAGTCCGAGAATGCGATCGAGCTTCTCGGACTCGATGCGTTCGAGGCGCGACTGCACGTCCTGGAGGTCGACTTCCGAGCGCGTGTTGGTGTCGTAGTCGGCCTGCGCCTGGTAGCGATCGCGCTCGGCCTGGCGGTTCTGGCTCATCATGATCACGGGCGCCGCGTAGGCCGCCTGCAAGGAGAACATAAGATTCAGCAGGATGAAGGGGTACGGATCCCAGTGCCGGGCCCACGCAATGAGGTTGAGGACGATCCACGCCCCCACAAGAATGGTCTGGCCGATGATGAACGGCCACGAACCCAGCACGCGCGCCGTGCCATCTGCGATGCGCTGCCCGACGGTGAAGTCGGCCCGGTGACTCTGGTGCCATGTATGGTTGTGCGACATGTGACTCCCCTCACGACCGGCCCAGAACATAGAAGACCGCGCCGGCGACTGCCAGCCCGATCTCGAACAGTCCGAAACCGCCAACAAGCGCGCCGGCGACAACCCCCGCCGCCGCAATCGCCGCTATCACCGGTTCACGGTGACCCCCTGAGGCTCGACGCGCGACTTCACCAACAACGGCGCCGTAGCCAAACATGATGAACCAGAAGAAGAATCCGATCGCACCGACGCCGAACCCGAGTAGCAGCCCACCGGCAAGACCGGCTCCGAGCGCGGCGCCCGCCGCCTTCAGGAGCTGACCGCGCTTGACCACAACGTACTGGCTACGAGCGGGGCGCGCGCACTCGGGGCACTTGTAGCCGACGGGTGTCGAGCGCATGTCCTTGGGACAGATGGGCCGGTCACACTCCATGCAGCGCACCTCGGTCTCGACACCGGGGTGAAACACACACTCGGGCATCGCGTTCCCTTCGCGGAACCTGGATCACGCCGGTTGGCTCACGTGGACGATCCGGTCCCGTCCGGCGCGCTTTCCTTCATACATCACAGTATCGGCCGCGTGAAGCATCTCGTCGACAGAATCCGGCACCACCGTGAACGTGACCGCGCCAACAGTCTGCGTGACGGACCCTCCGCCCTCGCCGATGGCCGAGGAAACGCCGTCCCTCGCCTTCGCGAGCACTACCTGCGCTTGATCGTAGTCGGTCTCCGGAAGCAGAATACCGTACTCGTCGCCTCCCAGCCTCGCAACGAGATCGGTGGCGCGCAAGCGTCCTGACAACTCCAGAGCGATCGTCCGCAGAAGTTCGTCTCCAACGGAATGCCCGAGCGAATCGTTGACCTTCTTGAAGTTGTCGAGGTCGACGTAGGCCAGCGTGATGGGCAGCCCCGAGCGTCGCGAACGAGCGATCTCTACGGCGGCGCGTTCGAAGAACTGGCGTCCGTTGGCAATGCCGGTGAGCGAGTCGGTGCGCGAGAGCTTCTGTTCGAGGGCGTGAGCCCTCTTGACGCTGTCCAACAGATACAGGGTGATGTTGAAGAAGCCGAGCCTCACGATCATGTTCCACACGGGAATGGCGGCGTGAGAGTATCTCGCGCCCGAAGCGAGGTCCATCGCCATCCACGTCAGCGCAGACAGGATCGCATAGCCCATTCCCAGAATCCGTCCTGCATACCAGGTCACGAACAACACCGGTGCCAGGTAGAAGATCGAGAAGCTCAGCTCCGAACCGGTGTAGTAGTCAGCCGCTCCGAGCACACCGATGCCAATGAGACCCTGAACAACGACCACGGAGACCGACTGCCCGTCGAGGAGGCGGGCGAGCGGTGTCGATATCCGCTTCATGAGGCCAGGTTCTCGACGTAGCGGCGCAGGAGCCCCACGAGCGCTTGTTTCTCGTCTCCTGTGAAGCCGGCTGTGGCGCGGGAGATGATCTCGTCGGCCTCCGACACGAGAGCGGGCATGATCCGCTCTGCATCCGTAGTCAGCCGCGCTCCGCCGGAGTCATCGAGACGGACCAGGCCCCGCGTCTTGAGCGCGACAAGGAGGCTACGCACCTGCTCGTGGGATATCTCGACGTGTGACACGATATCGGCAGCGCGAGCGCGGCCTCCCCGGTGCCCGGCGCGATACACGTGCCGCAACACCGCCCACTCCAGCGGACTCAGTCCGGCCGCACGGAGATGCGCGCCCATTGCCGTGTGCATGGCACCAACGGCCTGGTCGACAAGGCGTCCGATTTCGCTCTCAGGTGTGTTCATGCTCCTCCGCGAACAGAGTACCGGAGTTGCGGGTGTCAATCGAGGCACGGTGATGCGGCGGGACAATCTCGCTCGGTCGTCACCTGGCTATGTGCTGCATCGGCAGGTTGGTCAGGTCGACAGAGACCCTTGGGGTCCGAAGCGCAGATGGTATCGCGGGTGAAGTGCCCTGGGCGTGGCCGAGGGGGTCCGCCATCGGCGACACCAGCGGATACGACCCGACCGATGTGACGGAGGCGGGCAAGGCTATCCGCCCACCCACGGCGTTGATGTCATATACCGACGTGCCAAGAGCGGAATTCGCTGCGGTGACCGTCTTCGAAGCGACCGTCCTCGGCCCACCGAAGCACTCGAGGGCCAACATGTAGGGCCCGCTCACCGCGAGCTCGCTTCTGGCAGATGAGTGCAGAGAGCTTCCAGGCGTGAGCAGAAGGGCGCCGCCCTGGTGACCGCAGGCCGCTCCGCCCGCGAGCGCGTCCGGGAACTTCTCGCCCGAGGCGATTGCCATGATGTCAAAGCCTTTGACCTCCCACACCGTGCTCCGATAGAACTTGACCACTGCCCGGCTCGTCTCGTAGCGCGTGGCACCGTAGAGGCGGACGTAGTTCAGCCCGTCCCCGTATCCGACGGTGTTGGCCAGGTCTTGTAGCACGGTCTTCACGGGCACCGAGGCTGGCCCGCCCACGATGATTGCAGCATTGTTCTTGGCATCGGCAGTCATGTACTTCCACGCAGCCGCTGTCGCATTTGGCAAGCGATTGGGATCCGTGAGCAGCACCGGACGCCGCTCCATGTACGCGAACGGAGAGAGCGAGAGTGCGTCCGCGAACACGTCACCGCGAGCGATGAAGGGTTCGACGTTGCGATTTGGATCGCTCTTGAACATATCGTACACCCTGCGAGCGACCGCCGATGCAGTATCGTACCGGGTCGGACCGGAGATTCGCTCGGGGTGCGGAAGCTTGGCGGCGTCTATCTGCTTGACCACGTCGGAAGTGACCGAAGTCTTGCCGCCGACGATGAATATCTTGGTCACGCCGAGCCGCTGGAGCTCCGTTATCAGGCCAGCAGGCACCTTCGTCGGGCGCGTGAGAAGAAGCGGTGCTTCGTAGGCCCCGGCGAGCGGAGCTGCCGCCAAAGCGTCAGCGAATGCCTCGCCACTCGTGATGATTGCCGCCTCGGCGCTTGAGAAATTCGCCTTCGAGATTGCCAGTGCAGTCGAGTAGCGATCATCTCCGGACACACGCTGAGTTCGTGTCGCCTTGAGCGTGGTCAGCGGAAGCATGAACCCGTTGACAACCGGAATCTCATCAACGTGGTAGGCGGTACCGTCGGTCACGTGCAATCCCTGCAGCGGGAAGAGCGCGTCCCGGTAGGTCGACCCTGGGTCGACGAATGCGACGATCAGCAGCCTGTCCGTTGGAAGCCCCGACATCTCGTAGCTTCCGTCCAGCACCGTTGTGGTTGTATCTAGTGGTGGTGGCGCCGTGTCGCTGCCCCAAGCCACCTCGGCATCGTAGACCTGCACTTGAATCCCGGAGAGCGGGATTGCTGTCGATACGTCCTCCACGGTGCCGCTAACGACTCCCGGAGAACCCTCGACAGCTGTCGCAACGGCCGGAAGGCTCAGCAGCAGCACAATGAACGCCACCGTGCAGAAGAGCATGCGAACCCGTGCAGACACAAGAGCCCCCTATCATCGAGCTGCAACCTCCACCGGATGCAACTGCTACGACCTCACCATGCTACGCCATCGGCCCACGCACCGTCAGGGTCCGGCATGGGCGCGGCCTCAGCACGCCGGGCAGGAACCGGGCCCGGCGGCGAGAAGAAACCGGCGGAGTCCGATACTATGTCGTGTATCCGCCGCCGACCCTAGGACCGCCGATGAACCTGAGAAGCGACGAGGCGCTCATCCGCCTGCGCGAGGGCAACGCCCGCTTCGCCGAGGAGCGCTCCAGTGCTCGCTTCAGCGCCGAACATCGCGCAGCTGTGGTCGGCGGGCAGCGACCCTGGGCAGTCATCGTGGGCTGCTCGGACTCGCGCGTGCCGGTCGAGGCGGTCTTCGACGTTGGCGTGGGCGAGCTGTTCGTCGTACGAAACGCAGGTCATGTCGTCGATGATGCCGGACTCGCATCGATTCGCTTCGCCATCGAGGGACTTGGCGCAAGAACGATAGTCGTCCTCGGCCACGAGGAATGCGGCGCGGTCTCCGCAGCGCTTGCGGGCTCCACCCCCGCGTGGCTCGCCCCGGTGATAGACCGCATCGATGTGAAGGGTGTCGACTCGTCCAACGCGCCCGCCGATGCAGAGAATCCGCTGCTTGCCGCTGCGGTCGACCGTCATGTCGAGAACACCGTGCTCGAACTCAAGCGACGTCTGGCCTCGCACAGAGAACACGAGAACCCAACGGTGGTGGGCGCAGCCTACAACCTGAGTTCCGGGCTGGTACGCTGGCTCAACTGAAACTTCGGTGGGGACGATGCCGATTGCGTGCGCGCAGTATCATGTGACTCCGCACGTAGACCAGGGCTCGACTGTGAAACACAGCGGGCACCAGGAAACGGAGCAGCGACATGCAACGTACTATGCTCGGCGGCAAGGTACACCGTGCAACGGTGACCGGGGCGCACATCGCATACGAGGGCAGCATAACGGTCGATGCCGATCTGCTCGACGCCGCCGACATCCTCGCCCACGAGTCGGTCTGGGTTTGGGACGTCGACAACGGCGCACGTCTGCAGACCTACGCTATCGCTGGACCTCGCGGCTCGGGTGTCGTCTGCATCAACGGCGCGGCGGCACATCTTGTAGATGTCGGCGATCTGGTGATCATCGCAAGCTTCGTCGAGCTAGACGATGTCGCGGCGCGTTCGTGGAAGCCGCGCGTGGTCTTCGTCGACAAGCGCAACCGCATCGCTGCGATGCGCGCGGAACGCGGGGGGCCTTGCGCAGGTACACTGCACCCTCCCACTGCGAGAGCAGGCCATCTGACGTACTCAGATTCGCCGCGAGCTAGGTCTGCGCCACAGCCCGCATAGAGCGGCGCCTGAGCGCGAAGCCGATACCGACCGCCGTCAGCAGCGTGAGTGCCCCACCAACGAGACCAGAAACGCTTGTCCCGGGGTCGACCGCCGGCCACGCGGAACCCGACTCGCCCTCCTCCTCGGCTCCCGACGACTTGAAGCCGTAGTCGGGAAGGATGGCCGTCTTCTCCTGCGCCTGCTTGCTTGCGCCGTGAACGCCCTGCTCGCTGCCTTCGATCTCCTCGGCACCTGTGACCTTCCCTATGGACCACTCGAGCCCGTCGGGGTTGGCCGAGGCGAACCACGAGAACGCGCCGCCGGCGAGCACAGCGGCGATCACCAGGCCGATGAGCACGGGTCTCAGGTTCAGGCCGCTGAGAGAGCGACGCGTACCGGCCCGCTCGAGTAGCTGCGGCTCGGCTTTCAGCACAAAGAGCACTACAGCCGCAGTCGCGAGCCCTTCGACGATACCGATAGCCAGGTGGATCGGAAGCATCATGGTTGCGAACGTGCCGAATGACAGCTCGCTGATACCCGACAGGGCCGTCTCGAGCACGACCCCAAGTGCACCGATCTGCAGCCCCACGACCGCAGCGAGGATTCCGCCGGTCACGAGGCGGCCTCGCGACAGACTGGAGCCGACGATGCGCCTGTAGATGAGCGGATAGGCAATGAAGGCGGGGAAGAAGCCCAGGTTGAAGATGTTCGCGCCCAGGGCAAGCAGTCCCCCGTCCGCGAAGAAGAGCGCTTGCACGGTGAGCACCGAGGCCATCACAAGGAATGCTGCATGCGGCCCGAGCAAGATCGCAAGGATCAGACCACCCCCCAGGTGCCCGCTCGAACCAGTCCCGGGGATGGAGAAGTTCAGCATCTGCGCGGCGAAGATGAATGCACCGACGACCCCCATGAGCGGGATCTTGCTCTCATCGAGGTCCTCGCGGACCTTCTTCGCGCAGTACACGGTCGTTAGCGCCGTGGCGGCCCACAACGCTCCGCCGACCGGGACACTCAGAAGCGAGTCTGCCATATGCATCTATCCGGGCACCTCCAGCGCGCATCTGTGTGCGCTCAGTGTTACGTACGACAGCATCGTGCTACTATGTACCGTGACGGTAGGCTCACATGGCGAGCACGTCAAGCGTTTCGGACGGATTCACACAACGGGTTCTCGCAGTGTGCGTACTGTGCTATCCGACAGCACGCAACATCGCACGAACCGTGTACCGAGGAGGTATCCATGCCCGGGATCGTCAGGTTCGGCATCTCCGCAGACGAGCGTCTGCTCGACCGATTCGACGCGCTCATTTCCGAGAAGGGCTACGTCAACCGCTCTGAGGCCATACGCGACCTCATTCGCAATTCACTCGTCGAGGAGCTGTGGAACGTCGGCGAAGAGCGAGCGGTCGGCACCGTCACGCTCGTCTACGACCACCACTCCACCGACCTCGCCGACAAGCTCACCGAGCACCAGCACTCTCACCACGAGGAGATCGTCTCCACCCTCCACATCCACCTCGACGCACACCACTGCCTCGAAGTCGTGGTGCTCCGGGGCCAAGCCAAGGAGATCAAACGTCTCGCCGACGAGCTCATCGGCACGAAGGGCGTGAAGCACGGCAAGTTCGTGGCAAGCACGACCGGCGACGGAATCGCGTAGGGACAGCGCGATGTCGTCCCTCGAGACAAGCCTCTACGAGCTAGGCCGGCTCGACCAGCTGGCCTACCAGGACACGCCGGTCCACCGCATCGACCCGCGCGCCAAGGTCGTCGCGACGATCGTGTTCCTCGTATGCGTCGTGTCCTTCGGCAAGTACGACGTGCTTCCGCTGCTCCCCTTCGCGATCTTCCCGATCGTGCTAGCGACCGACGGTCGCCTCCCCCTCGGATTCATCGGCCGCAAGCTCCTGCAGGTCGCACCGTTCGCAATCGTCATCGGTGTGTTCAACCCGATTCTCGACCGACAGATCGTCGCCCACATCGGTACGCTTGGCATATCCGGCGGGTGGGTGAGCTACGGCTCGATCCTCTCGCGCTTTGCACTCACCACGAGCGCGGCGCTCGTGCTCATCGGCACAACGGGGATGACCGGCGTGTGCATGGCACTCGAAAGGCTCGGCGCCCCCGATGTCTTCGTCACGCAGCTGCTCTTCCTCTACCGCTACATCTTCGTGCTGGCCGAGGAGGCCCTGCGCATGGCTCGCGCCCGCGCGCTGCGCAGCTTCGGCAACCGCGGGATGGGGCTCGCGGTGTACGGGCAGATGCTCGGTCATCTGCTGCTCCGGACGTACGACCGGGCACGGCGCATCTACCGCGCGATGCTGTGTCGCGGCTTTGACGGTCACATCCGCACACTGCGACGGCTTCAGTTCACCGCGCGCGACGGCGTGTTCCTGCTCGGGTGGTCGGCAGCGTTCGTGCTGTTCCGGCTCTACAACGTCCCACTGCTGGCGGGACGCATCGTGACGGGGTTGATCTCATGAGCCACCACAGCATCTCAGTCCTCGACCTGGGGTTCGCCTACCCGGATGGGACGCGTGCGCTCGAGGGCGTGTCCTTCGAGATCACGCACGGCGAGTCTGTGGCCGTCGTCGGCGCGAACGGGGCCGGCAAGTCCACGCTGCTCATGCACCTCAACGGCTCGCTATCCCCGGCCCAGGGCGGGGTACGGATCGGCGACGTCCCCGTGGCGAAGGGCACGCTGCCCGATATTCGCAAGGCGGTGGGCATGGTGTTCCAGGACCCCGACGACCAGCTGTTCATGCCGAGCGTCTACGAGGACGTCGCGTTCGGGCCGATGAACCTCGGCCTACCTGCCGCCGACATCGAGTCGCGTGTGGACGACGCGCTCACACGCGTGGAGGCGCAGCACCTGCACGATCGCCCGCCGTATCGACTCTCAGGTGGCGAGAAGCGCGCGGTCGCCATCGCGACGGTGCTCGCAATGTGCCCGAATGTGCTGATCATGGATGAGCCCTCGTCGAACCTCGATCCTCGCGCGCGGCGACGACTCATCGAGCTGCTTGCCTCGTTCGAGCACACCAAGATCATCGCAACGCACGACCTCGACCTCGCGCTCGACCTGTGCGAGCGCACCATCGTTATGAGCGGCGGTGCGATAACCGCCGACGGGCGCACCGCCGACGTCTTCAGCGACGACACGCTCCTCGAGGCCAGCGGACTCGAGCGACCACTCGCGATGCAGGCCTGCCCGACGTGCGGCGCTAGCGATCCCGCCTGAGGCGCACGAGTTTCATTCCCGAGAGGCCCGTCGCAACCTCCATCGTGAGCACCGGAACGAATCCGCAGGCTGCGCCGGAGCTGCGCACATGCGATTCCGCGATGTGTCGCTCGTCTGTCGCCCAAAGTAGCCACAGCGTCCCCAGGGCGCTGACGCTGCCGACGACTTCCGGAACGCGTCTGAGCGCAAAAGGGCTGTCGACCTGGAGCACGACCACGTCTACAGGCTCCCGCGGGGGGATCGACGTCACGCGAGAGCCACTTGCGTAGCGAACGTCGGAGACTCGCACGTCCTTCACGCCGATGAAGAGCGCCCGCGTTCCGGGCTTGATGCCGAGCCTGTCCGCCATCGGATGTCGGCCTGCATAGACGGGGGACTCGAACGGAAGCCTCGGCCGTCGTCGTCCAAATCCGAGGCTTCTGGCGATGTCCTTCTCGTTCGAGTTGCTCGACACGCAATCCCCCGCTCGGCCGGACCGTCGTCACTCGGACAGCATAACCGACCGAGGCCGTGCGATATCTCCTTGGCGGGGTACAATAGGTTTCGAATGAACGAGGCTGAAGGAGCCTGCGGTGAGTGTGAAGACTCCCGAGTTGCTTCCGCTGTTCGATGAGGCCAAGAAGCTGCTGGCGCCGTACGCGAAGCGCTTCACCCCGCGGCGCGACGAGCCAGGCTACTACGACCTGTGGTCCGAGCGCGACCTCGTGATAGGAACTGTATCGCGAACGCGGCTGGGTGTAGAGACCGACCAATAGGGTGGCAGGCGGAACGGTGGTGGCCGCGGGGGCCGGCCAGGGGGTGCGAGTCCGGCGCGAGTGGTTGACCTGGTGGTGCCGTGGTGGGGTGGAGGAGGACGCCATGCGTTGGCGCTGGATGATCTTGTTGTGTGTTGTCGTGGTCGCGGCGACGGCGATCGCAGGTTGCTCGCCCCCGGAGGACCTGGAGGCAGCCACCGAAGAAGCCGCGGTCGAGGCGGAGTTCACAGAGTACCTCACAACGCTCACGAGCGGCAATGCGCCAGCGCTCAGGCGGTTCTGGTCCGCGGAGCCTGAGCGGATGTGGGTCGAGGGCGACCTCGAACACCGTACCGAGGCATACGATATCGGAGACGTGGTGGTCGCAGGGGACGAGGCCACGGCGACGGCCACATTCCATCTGACATCGATCGAGTGGAGTACCGGCGAGTCAAAGGCTGACGTGCGGGAGTTCGAATACGTCGTCCGGTATCGTCGAGAGGCCGACACAGTCTGGCGCATCGTTTCGGCACCCGACTCGCTCTACGTCCTTGGCAAGTAGCGGGCGGGCCAAGAAGCCCTCGTGAGACAATGGCGGCTCCACCCCCGGGGATTGCGGAGCGGGATGGCTGACCATTCAGGGTTGCCGGCGAGCTTGACTCGGTTCTTGCTCGCAACGATCGCCGCCTTCTGGGCCGCCTTCGCGGTGCTTCTGCTGACGGACGTGGTGAGCATCCGCGTGACACAGCGGGGCGCGGTGGTTCTTGTCGCCGTCCTCATGCTGGGCAACGCAGCCGTCATGGGCATGCTTGCCTGGCTGGCACTGAGAGGACGGCGGTTCTTCGACTACGCAGCAGTCGCTGTCGTGGCGGTGAACATCCTCCTCACCGTGACCGACGAGGTCGGGGCCTACGACATGGCCTATCTCGGCGTCAGCATCGCGCTCCTCGCGTTGTTGGCGTGGAGCATGCGCGCTAGTCGCCGCACCGGCCCATGACCGACGCGCCCACCGACATCCGCACGCTGCTCTCCTCGGCCAAGGTCGTGCTCGGCCCCATGGCCGGGATCACCGAGGCGCCGTTTCGCGCAATCTGCAAGCGGATGGGCGCGGGCCTCACGTACACGGAGATGATCAGCGCCAAAGGACTGCACTTCAACCCCGATTCCCACATCACCCGTGCGCTGCTGACCCTGTCGGCCGAGGAGACCCCGTGCGCCGTTCAGATCTTCGGCGCGGAACCGGAGGTCATGGCAGTACAGGCTGCGGCGATCGTCGCGAACCATGGCAAGGACGTCGCGGCGATCGACATAAACATGGGGTGTCCGGTGACCAAGGTGGTCGCCAAGGGCGAGGGCAGCGCCCTGATGCGCACGCCCGAGCTTGCCGCGAGCATCGTCGAGCACGTGCGCGAGGCGTGCGGCGTGCCGGTCACGGTGAAGTTCCGCAAAGGCTGGGACGATACCGAAGTCAACGCGGCGGAGTTCGCACAAGCGATGGAGGCGGCAGGCGCCTCGGCGCTGGCGGTCCACGGTCGGACGCGCGACCAGTTCTACCAAGGGAAGGCCGACTGGGACGTGATCGGGGCGGTGAAGGCGGCGGTCGGCGTGCCCGTGATCGGCAGCGGCGACGTGTTCTCGGCCCGAGACGTGATGGCGATGCTTGAGCGCACGGGCGTCGACGCCGTCATGATCGCCCGAGGCGCTCAGGGGAACCCATGGATCTTCCGCGAGGCCCGCGCGCTGATCGAGACAGGCGACGAGATCGCTCCCCCGACGGGGTTCGAGCGCATCGACATGGCCCGCGAACATGGCGCGGCGCTTGTCGAGTTCGCCGGGCACAGGACCTTCACGCGCATGCGCAAGCATATCGCCTGGTACGTGGCGGGAATGCCGGGGGCGACGTTCGTGCGCGATCGTGCGAACAAGGCGCGCAGCTACGAGGAACTCGACGGGCTACTGGTTGAGTATCGTGACTACCTTGAGGCGCGCGGTGCCTAGATTGAGATCGGCAAGACCGGGTTAGACGACCGGATAGACCCCCCTGATACGTTGCGGTCGTCATGAAAGGGAACGACCGTTCCATGTACTCCAGGGGGGATGCTTTGTGAAAGGCAAGCTTGCTCGCTTCGTACTCGCGACCACGCTGATGTGGTCACTCTCGGTCGGCTGTGCTCACGCCGAGGTCAACATGAGTTGCTCGGACGGAGGGTTGCTCGACGACCCGGAACTCACGGCGTCTCTGGACGCCGAGCCCGCGGAACAAACGCTTCTGAAGGAAGCTTCTGTCGGCATGACGTCCAACCTGACGCCACCCAATGCGACACCTGACATGGCCTCCATCGACGACTCGGTGTGTTCGCTCAATCGCTACGGCTACCAGACCCGTTCCGTGACCAACTATCGCCAGGAAAAGTCCTACTACTGCGGACCCGCTACGGCGAGGCAGGCGCTGGGCTTCCACAAGGCCGCGAGCCATTCGGTCGCCGCGCTCCCCTGCCAATGGACCCTTGCCAGCAAGATCGGCACAGAGCGATACCGGGCCAGCTCCACGGCGGCCATCGCCAACGCGCTCAACAGCTATAAGGGAACCTTCGGCAGCAACTTCACCTACATCGCTTCCGACATCGCGAACACCCGCAGCCCGTTCGAGACGTTCGTGAATCGGATCGGAACGCAGCTGCGATCGATCAGCCAGAATCCGACGACGCCGATCGTCCTGTGCCAGACCCGCAGGATCTCCCGGTACAACGGCGTGGCGAGTCGTCACTACATGACGGTGAGCGGAATCGACGACCGAGTCGCTCCGATGCGCATGCGAAGCGTCGACCCGCACTACCTGAGCTCCTACTACGGTGTTCGGTGGGAGAATGTCGGAAGCACAAGCACGAACGGCCTGTGCCGGGCCGTGTACCAGGCAGATCTCGACGGAACGAACAAGGTGATGGCGTGGTAGCACGACGGAGAACCGCGCGGCGTGACGCGGCCGTTCTCGTGGCCGCGAGCCTGCTGATCGTGGCGCTGGGAGTGGGTTGTGGCCGCGGCACTGAGGCGGCCGACCCGAAGCCCGCGCAGAGCGACGCCGGGGCCGTGGTTCCGTACACCGTACAGACTCTCGAGTTGCCCTACGCATCGTGCGGGCGCCCGCAAAGAATCGGCTCGGCCGTCTACATGACGGTGAGTCGCGGCGCCGGCAAGGGAGACTCCGTCATTCGCTACGATCTCGAGGCTCGCACCACAGAGACACTGGCCGAGGCACCAGATCCCGAGATCATCGGGTGGTTCACCGTGAACCAGGACTGGCTCGTCTGGAGTGTCGGAACCGAACTCTACGCCCGATCGTCTCAGACAGGCGAAGAGCAGGTGGCGTCGACGACACGGGACCTGTACGCTCCCGCACTCAACGGCGACCTGCTCGCCTGGGACGACCTGACTCCCGAGCGAACGCACCAGATCGTCATCCGCGACTTGGCAACAAAGGAGACGACCGCCGTCGCGCCGCTCGAACTACCCGATCTCTACAACAACTTCCCGACCTGGAACGGCGACGACCTGCTTTGGACCGACGTCACGGAGAACACGGGCCACTACCGGGTCTACAACAGCCTGACCGGCGACATCAGCGACTACACGCTCTCCGACATACGCTTCCGGTATCCCGGCTACGCGCTGGGGTTGGGCGAACGTTTCTACTCGATCAACTTTGACCGAACCGACGAGTGGGACTGGAGTCTCCAGCAGGTCGGCTACTACGCAGTCGGTGAGCGCCGCTTCGTGCCGATTGTTCCCGACGGGTTTGTCGCGAACTCGCTTCGCGTCACGAACGAGTTCGTCGCGATCGTGGACGAACAGATGCGGCTCACGCTCCGGCCTGCGGATGCTCCAGAGGGAGATTCGACCGTCTACGAGCCGATCGAATCGAGCATCGACTTCGTCGAAGCCTCGCCAGACGGCACCCTGATCGCAACCCACGAATCAACCGACGGCACCCCGCGCTGCACGCTCTACCTCATCGAGCCGAAGTAGGCATTGCCGCAGGCGAGATGCCGAGGCACACGCGTGCCCGTCACCTAGTTGGAGGCGGGCACGCTACGCCTGCGCAAGCACCACTGACGTCTCGACCTGCCGCGCCGGGATGTCCCAGTACGTGCGCAGCAGTTGCTCAGTCTCTTCGCGGCCTGTCACACGGAACCCGTGCTTCACGTAGAACGCGATCGCCCAGTCCGCGTCCGTCCACGTGCCGATGAGCACCGGGCGACTCGTCTCCGCAAGGAGGCGGCGCAGCAGCCGACCGCCGATGCCCCCGCGCTGCGCGCTCGCGCGCACGTACGCGTGACGGATCAGCGTCACGTCGCGGACGTCCTGGATCCCCATCACGCCGAGCAGCTCACCATCGGCCTCAAACCCGGAGAAGCGCACGCCCGCGTCGATCTCTCCACGCAGGTACTCCGCGGACATGTACGGCTCGTGCCAGCGGTCGGCAGGAATGACGCCGCGATACGCCTCAGCGACCTCATTGATGATGCCGAGGAGCCCGTCGAACTCGTCCGCGCGCACGCGGCGGATCTCCCGGCGTCCAACACCGCCGCGGGCATCTTCGCCGAACACTGGTCGCGTGCCGAAGCCGTGTCGTGACGCCGCGGCGCACTCTCTCGAGTTGTCGCACATGAATGGACTGCCCTCCCGGTACCCCTGCGCCTGTGAATATCCTACGCCACCGACTCGCTCGCGACCTCGCCCATGATCGCTCGCCACGCAGCCTCAGCCTCCGGACCGGCCTTGCCGAACACGACCGCCATCCTCTCGCGCTGCGACCCGCTCAGGTTGCGTTCGAGCCGCGCGCCCTCCTTGGTCAGACGCAGCTCACGGACACGCCGATCCGTCGCCCCGACCGTACTCTCGACAAGTCCCAGCTCGGTGAGACGCCGGAGCGGAGCATTCAGTGCTTGCTTGCTGACCCCGAGCGTTGCAAGCAACTGGTTCACCGCAAGCCCAGGGTTTCGCCCGACGAAGTACAGGATGCGGTGGTGCACGCGCTGCAGGCCGCGCTCGGCCAGCACCTCGTCCGGATGCGCCGTGAACTCGCGGTAGGCGAAGAAGAACAGCTCGAGCGCCTCGTTGAGCTGGCCTTCACGTGATGTGTCAATCATGTTGACATATCCAATCTGCCGCGAGACTATTGAGTCAACCATGTTGCCATTCTATCGCGTGGCGCCGCTAGCACGCCAGGAGGGATCCCCATGTTCTCGGAACGCATCGAGCGCCTGACGTCATCGCTCGTCCGCGACATCCTTGAGGCGAGCCAGCAACCGGGGATGATCTCGTTCGCGGGCGGTCTACCGGCACCCGACGAGCTTCCCACTCCAGACTGGAGCGGAATCCCCGCCTCGGCCGCGCAATATGGCCCGAGCGAGGGCGAGCCTGAGCTGCGCGAAGCGGTTGCCGCAAACGCACGCGGCCTGGGGATCGCGTGCGACACATCGCAGGTGCTCGTTGTCTCCGGCTCGCAGCAAGGTATCGACCTCGTGGCGAAGCTGTTCATCGACCCCGGCACGCCGATGATCACTGAGGCGCCAACCTACCTCGCGGCCCTGCAGGCGTTCGAGTTCTTCGGCGCGCGTTGTCACGGAATCCCGCTCGAGCCCGGGGGTATCGACCCCGCGCGGCTGCCCGGCACTGCACGCAGCACCGGCGCCCGGCTCGCCTACCTGATTCCCACCTTCCAGAATCCGAGTGGCACGTGCTACTCGGCCGAGACCCGGACAGCTGTCGCGCGTGCAGCAGACGAACTCGGACTCACTATCTTCGAGGACGATCCCTACCGGGAGCTCGTATACGCGCCCGTCGATCGCACGCCGATCTGCGCCCGGCTCGAACGGACGTCCTGGATCTACCAGGGCAGCTTCTCCAAGTCGTTCATGCCGGGAATCCGTGTGGGCTATGTGATCGCGTCGCCGGATCTGATGCCGCACCTCGTGCGCCTCAAGCAGGCCACGGACCTTCACACGAACCGCTTCGGTCAGTGGCTGGCGTACCGCCAGCTCGTCGATCTGAATCTGGGCGTGCGGCTGGAGCACCTGCGCACGGCCTACGTCGCCAAGCGCGATGCGATGGACGCGGCGCTCACCGAGCACTTCGGCGAACTTGCCGAATGGACCGCACCGCCGGGCGGCCTCTTCTTCTGGCTGAGGCTGCACGGCGGTATCGACACGCGGCCACTGCTTCCCGAGATGCTCGAGCGTGGCGTGGCCTTCATGCCCGGCGAGGTGTTCTTCCCGGCGACCGCTCCTGCGACCGGCTACGTGCGGCTCAACTTCTCGCATGCCACGCCCGAGCAGATGGACCGAGGACTGGCCGTCCTCGGCACGGCAGTGTCGGGCGCCCTGCCTGCCGCTCACCCCTAGGCTATCGCCCCGCCGCGCACTACTCTGACCGAAGCCCGCGCCCGCCCAATTGCCCTCCTGGAGCTGCTGCCGTGCCTGCTTCTCGACCTCAAGGTCGCATCTTCCCCCTGCTCTGCCTGCTCGGCGCGGTCGTCTTCTGGGGCACGAGCTTCGTCGCGCTCAAGACAGCGCTCGATAGCTTCTCTCCGATGACCGTCATCTGGCTGCGCATGGCACTGGCCACGGTCGTCTTCGCGCCCGTGTGGTTCTTCATCCCGAAGCCCGCCTACCAGCGCGGGGACGCACTGTGGCTCGCGCTTATCGCACTACTCCAGCCGTGTTTGTACTACCTGGCCGAAGGCTACGCTGTTCGCCTCACGACATCGAGCGCCGCCGGCGTCATCTCCGCCATCGTGCCGCTGCTCGTGGCTGCGGGGGCGTGGATCTTCCTTCGCAAACACCTGTCGATCCGGTCGGGAATCGCGATCGGGGTATCTCTCGTGGGCGTCGCCCTGCTCTCGATGGGCGGGCAGGCGCAGTCCTCGGCGCCGAACCCGGCCCTTGGCAACGTGCTCGAGGTCATGGCGATGGCGTGTGCCGCAGGGTCGATGATTGCCATCAAGCATGTATCCAGGCGGTACAACCCGTGGTTTCTCACCGGACTGCAGGCGGCCGTCGGCCTGGTCTTCTTCCTGCCGGGCGCCATCGCGAGCGGACCGGCGAGCTGGGTAGACGCGTCGCGGGCCGGATGGATCAGCGTGGCGTACCTCGGCACGTTCGTGTCGCTCGGCGCATTCGGGCTCTACAACACGGCCGTCACGCACATGCCCGCCAACCGCGCGGCACTTGCCATCAACCTGGTACCGGCCGTGGCGTTGCTCTCCGGATGGCTCGTACGCGGCGAGACGCTGTCTCCCGCGCAGCTGGTCGCCTGCGCGATCATCGTCGGCGCGGTCGTGCTGTCGGAGACGGGTTCGGGCGCCGAGGACCTCGCCGAGGAGCCAGACGCGATCACCCGCGTCGCCGAAGCAGTGCTCGACGCCGAGTGGAGTGCGTGACCGCGAGCGGCTCGGCCAGCGCATCGAGCGTGGGCTCCCCGACCGTGCGGCGACATCGCAGTGCAATACGCGCGCAGGCGGCGGCATCCGAAGCCGCGTCGTGGTGCGCCAGTTCGATGCCGCAGTGGCCGCACACGCTGTCGAGCTTGTGGTTGGGAAGGTCCGGCCAGACCTTCCGCGCCATCGCAACCGTGCAGTGGTAGCCGAGCGCCGCGGGCGGCTCGAGCTCGTAGCGCGCGATCGAAGCGCGCAGCACCGCCATGTCGAAGCTCGCGTTGTGCGCGAGCAGGACGGCGTTTCGCAGGTAGGGCTCGATTCCGCGCCACACCTCGTCGAACTCCGGCTCCTGCGCGACCATGTCCTCGTGGATGCCGTGGATGGATGTGTTCCTCCACTCGAAGACGTTGCCAGGCGGCTGGATGAGCCAGGAGCGCTCCTCGGCGATGTGCCCGTCCTCGATGAGCGCAAGCCCGAGCGCGCAGGCGCTTGCCTTCTCGCGCGAGGCGGTCTCGAAGTCGATAGCGACCCAGTGGGACGTGGTGTGCTCCTTGGCGGCTGTTGTGTCGAACACGGCTAGCGTAGCCACTCAAGCACGGCCACACACGCATAATCGCACACAGAATCGTCGCCGAGGATCGCCTCTGCCGGCCCACCTCCGCACCCCGGCCTCACGTCCGCCCGGGCGAGCATCTCGCGCACGCGGGCGTCGAGGTCATCTGAGTCCCGGCCATCGCATGCGGCCGCAAACACCACGACATCGCCCGGTAGAAGGAGGAGAAGCCCCTCGGTGTGGGAGTCTACGTCCGCTGCCGGGAGCGTCGGGCCACGCACGAGTGTCAGATCGGGCCTTCCGGCGTTCGTCTCGATCGCGACGAACCCTCCGCCGCTGCCGCCCCAGAAGAGAGCTCGCGACGACACGTCGAGCCGCCAACGAACAACCGACACGTCCATGCCCGGCAGACCCGATCGCGCGAGGTTCGCAGAGAGCGCCGCGACGGCATCATCGGGCTGCAGACCGGCTACGCTGTGCCCCCGCATGAGCGTCCGCACGATCTCCGAGCCCTGCTCCGCCGAGCCGTCGACGACGCGACATGCGCCCAGGGCTACGTCCACGACACCGGGATGGGTCGTCGTGAGGTCGTAGACGGGAACCGCAGTACTCGCGTCAGGCGTGCCCACCGCGATATGGAGACGCGCGACAGGCTCATTCACACCTCGCCCCGAAACGTCGTGAACGACCGCGTGGCCCTCGGCAGTGATGTCGAAAGTGACCGTGGATCCGGTCGGCGCTTCGTCCTCGTCACCGGCGATCTCGCCGTCAGACGCCAACTCCGCGCTCGCACCTGCCGAGGACGGCTCGAGCACGCTTGCAGCGATGTCCGCAACCGCCAAGAGCACCTCGCGCTCCTCGGCATCGAAGGTGCGGGTCTGCGCCCACTCGAGCGTGAGCACACCTACGGCCCGTGCACGCGACACGAGCGGAAGTACCGCATACGCGCTCGTCGCGACCAAGCCCCGCCAGCGCCCCACGCCGTTGGTCGGCGCAACGTCGGGGAGCCCGTGTGCGTCGCCCACGAACTCGGCCTCGGCGGATTCGAGAGCGTGCACGGCCTCCTCTTCGGCCTCGAAGCCCACAGCAGGCAGACTCCGCACGAAGGCGGCGTGCGATCCGGCAGCGGCGACCGATTCCAGTTTGAAGCCCTCGGCACCGGCGCGAGCCAGCGACAGCCCCGCGCCGCTGAGGCCGAGATGCTCCACGAGTGCACCGACGACGCGTTCGGCCTCGGTGTCGCCCTCTGTATCGCAGGCCGTTTCACCCGAGCCGCCGCCAAGGAGAGCGCGAACAAGTCGAGCGTCGACCGTGGCACCATGGTCAACAGGATGCTGTCCACCGCATGCGTCCGACGCTGCCTCGCGCAGCGCTTGTGACTCGTCGGCCATAGATTCCCTCGCACCAGAAGCCGAACCTGAGCCCGGCTTGGTCATCTCCACGCGTGAGCCTACCGCTTGTGCGCGCAAAGCGCACGTCTGGCTTGTCGGGCGCAATCGCGAAACAGGCATGAGCCCGCCCGGGCCACCGCCCTACTCGTCGCCGAACTGGGCCACGATGTCGCGCCAGACGCGTTCACCTGCCCGACGGATGCGCCGCAGCACGATCGGCCGAAGCCGACGCGCGTACTCAAGACGTCGACTCATGTGGTCGTGCAGCTCGACGATTTCGTCGGGGGCGATCTCTCGAAGCAACCGCTCGATCGACTCGGGCGTGATGTCTGTATCACCCAACTGCCGGATTCGCTCGATGCCTTCCGAGGAGAACCTCTCAAGTGGATCGCCGATCGCTGTCCACATCTCGCGGAACGCGTCGAGTCCTACATGAACCGTCTCGCGCTTCTCCCGGTCGAACGCGGCGAACTCGTACTCGAACGGGACCTCCCGCATCGGGCGGCCGGTCATCACGTGCAACTCGGAGTACAAGTACTTGAAGGCGAGAGTGACCAGACCCTCCTTCTCGATGCGGCGCATCGAGGTACGCATGGGAGCGCTGCGAAGCACGCGGAACTTCCCGACCTCCGCGGTGCGCTGCACGTACTCGTGGTCCTCGGCCAGCACGACCGTCTCGTCGAAGCCGCCGATCTGCTCGTGTACATCGCGCCGCACCAGGATGCAGAAGCCGGGCGCATGCGGGACGGCGTACTGCACGAGCTGGAGGTAGAGGTTGACCGCCTCGCACGCGACGACGTTCGCCGGTTCGCGCTCGAGCGGCTCGACCTGCCCGGCGGCCACCGCCAAGGAGCGCCCCAGGAACTCGGGCACAGCCATCTCGATCCAGTTGTCGGACGGCTCGTCGTCGGCGTCGAGGAAGAGGATGAGGTCGGTCGTCGCGGCCGCGGCCCCGGCATTGCGGCCTGGGCCGGGCTTGCCGCCCTCGACCACGATCGCTCCGGCAGCGATCGCGATCTCGCGTGTCGCGTCGGTCGAGCCCGCATCGGCGATCACGACGGCGTCGGCCGGGTACGTCTGGGCCGCCAGCCGCTCGAGCAGCACCGCCAGCCGCTCGGCTTCGTTGAGCGTGGGGATGACGACGGTGAGCGTGGGACGAGCGGGCAGTGGCTCGAGCGACATCGGTGCTCCGGTCCTCTACTGCAGTTCCTCGGCAAGCATATCCATGAGGAGGTTGTCGTGGTAGATGCCGTCCGCGTCCATTTCGTAGGCGCGCATGACGCCTACGGGTTTGAACCCGACCTCGCGGTACGCCGCGATCGCGCGCTCGTTGGCCACGGAGGGGTCGATCGTGAGGCGATGATGCCCCCGAGCCTCGAACAGATGCCGCGCTACTGTCCGAAGCGCGTCGGTGCCGAGTCCCTGGCCGAGGTGGTCCGCGGCAAGCGTGATGTCGACTCCCGCCGACTTGTAGAAGGGGTCGGTCTCCTCGGAATACATGACCAGGCCGATGAGCTCGCCGACGAACTCGATCGCGAGCGAGGTGACACCGGGGGTCTCAAACGTGTCGGCGCGCAGGCGCGGCATGTCGTAGCCCGACCACCATTCGCTCACCCCCGGCTGCAGCACGATCTCGAGGATGCGCGGCAGGTCGTCGTGCGTGAGCTCCCGGAGCGTCACGCGATTGCCGTTGAGTATGGGTGGGACATGGCGCTCGACCCCCGTTCGGGCTAGACGCAACTCTCGGTGGTCGCACTCGCCGACACGTCAGCGGCCGAGGAGGCCGATCCCACCTCCACCTTGGGATGGACGAAACGGCCTGTGGTCAGCAGCCGATGTTCGACGAACACGCTCAGTGGCCACGCGGCCCCGCCGACCCACACCGTCCACGCCCACAAACGGCCCGAACCGAGAGCCACGTTGATGAGAAGCGCCGCCGCGCAGACACCGGCCCACTGCAGCACCGCCGTTCGCAGACGCGTGCCACCCAGAGGGACCGTGTCGACAGCTTCTGGCCGTGCGTGGAAGTCGTGCAGCGCTTGCGCGATCCATCCGAGGCCCGCCACACCGATCATCAGGTCCAGAAGCGCCGAAGAGCCGCCGAGAGTACCCTCAACTGCGGCGAACACCGAGAGCACAAACAGCGTTGCGACCGCGACACCCGCGCTGATCACGACCACGTGGACCCGCAACTTGCTCACGTACGCCTCCACAGTGCGCACCGGCTTCGCAGCCGGGGCATCAGAATCGGCCGGTTCTTTGGCGACGAACTCCTTGACCAGCCCACTCAGGTCGCCCATCGAGGCGATGGCCGTGCCGAGCGCCTCGTCTTGCGATCGCCCTTCGGAAACCAGGTCGTCCACCTTCGCCGTGAGGTCGGCGATAAGCTCCTCTTGCTGCTCGAGCACCTCCGGAGTCTCCGCAACGCCGACGAACGCGCCTTTGACGTAGTACTTGATGGCTTCCATGGTCACTCCTTCTCGGCTTCGCCCGACACCAGCCGGTCGATGAGCGTGCGTGCACGTTTCCAGTCCTCAAGATTGCGCAGGTAGGTTTCGCGCCCCTCCGAGGAGATGCGGTAGTACTTGCGGCGGCCGCCTTGGGACTCCTCGCCCCAGTAGGAGCTGATGAGCGCCTGGCCTTCCATGCGACGGAACGCCGAGTACAGTGTCGGTTCTTTGAGCTCGTACTCGCCGTCCGAAAGCACCGCCACTTGCTTGCACAGCTCGTAGCCGTACCGGTCCTGAGTACTGAGTAGCCCGAGCACAATCGTATCGATGTGCCCGCGAATCAGGTCGCTGCTGATCGGCGCATCTACCATGTCGCACCTCCTTCGAACCACATAGTCCGGCAAGGTAGTATGTCTGTCAAGGTACTGTGACATAAATAGATATAGGGCCGACATTCGAGAAGCCGGGCCGAAAGTCACAGAAGACGCGCGCCGCGACGGTTGCTCAATCGGATGCCTGGGCGCGTCTACGCGCACCCACCCCTCAATCGCTCAGCCAGCATCGCGACTATTCCCGGACGCTGCTGCTCGAGGGGGGTCTGTTCGTCGACGTCGAACAGTTCTGCGGCCCGCGAGACGGCAGCCGCGAGCCGGGCGGTGCCTTCGTAGGCGGTCGAGCGTCCAGCTCCAGTCGACCTAAGCATCCCGCTCGCGGTCAGACGCTGCAGGTCTTGAGCGGCAACAACGGGCGAGAGGTCGGCAAGTCCGCGGTAGTAGCGATTGGTCATCCGCCTACCGAAGAACGCGTCGAAGAGGGCGTCAGCCATCCGAGGGTCGCCCCCCAAGTCCTCGGTGACGAAATCGGTGAGGGCGGTCCATATCGCACGCTCCGTGGCCTGCCGCAACGAGAGCGCCTCGACTTGTGAACGCTGTGTGTGCACGTGCGCGAGGACAAACGGGGTCACATCCGCATCCGCGTTCCACCCGGTGCCCAGACACTCGAACGCCGCATAGTAGTCCTGCGTGTGGGCGCCCCACCACTCCTCGAGACTGGTGAACTCGGGCAGGCGGAACCCACCCCGATACATCACGAGCGACGCAAGAATACGGGCCGTGCGCCCATTGCCGTCGACAAACGGGTGGATGCCGGCAAGCCGGACGTGCGCAAGCGCCGCCGACAACGGAGGCGCGAGTTCTCCGGAGTCGTCCATCCACTCGCACACGTCACGGACAAGCTCGGCGACCTCTTCAGCCGGAGGGGGCGAGTAGACGAGACGCCCCTCGTATTCGACCGCAAGGTGCACCTGCTTCTGGCGATATCGTCCAGCCTCCCTCGAGTAGTCACCCGCGAGCACACGATCGTGGATGCTGCGAACGAGTTCGGGCGACCACTCGAAGTCCGGGTCATCTGCGCGGCGCAGCACCAGGGCCATGGCATCCCGGTAGCCTCTGACTAGTGCCTCATCCTCCTCGGAGACGGCCCGCGGCCGATCTCCCACGAGAATCCGGCGAACTTCCTCGACGGTGACCGGAACGCCCTCCATCGATGTCGACGCGGCAACAGCCTCTGCCTCGAGATCGCGGCGTACGCGCCCGACCCATCGCCGGGGGAGAACGCCGCGACCGTCAAGCACGCGCCGTAGCTCCTCAAGGCGCTCGAGGTCGGCGGCTATTTCATTGGTGATGGTGTAGCGGTACATGTTGAGCTCCCCGTACGTGAGCGGTTCTCGCTTACATATAAACGATTATATGATTTATTGCACCGTTCGCAACCCCTGATCTACCTGACCTCTGGCCAGATGGCCTTGCGTCCTTGTTTCTACCCGGGTCATATGGCTCCCCGACACACACCCGCCAAGGAGCACCCCCACGGATACCACCAGCCCACCATCACCCATCGTCGCCTTCGCCGGCAGCTCGCTCATCGCGCGCAGCGATCTCGCCGAGGTCGCCCGGCGCACCAAGGAGCGCCTCGACGCCGGCGACCAGGCGACGGTCCTCATCTTCGACGCGGTCACCCGCCACACGATCGAGATCGACTTCCGAGGAACCGTGGATGATGTCCTCGGCCAGCTTCCGCACGAGACTGCGGATCCGCCCACGCCCCGGTCCCCGGGCAGGCCGAAGCTCGGAGTCGTCTCTCGCGAGGTGACCCTGCTGCCCCGGCATTGGGAGTGGCTCGCCACGCAGCCTGCGGGGGCCTCGGCGACGCTGCGCAAGCTCGTGGACAACGCCCGCCGCGACAGCGGGGGGCGGACCGGAAGCGGGCGGCGCAGAAGTCAACCTACCGCTTCACGGTCACGATGGCGGGCAACGAGGTCGGCCTCGAGGAAGCCATGCGCGCGCTGTACGCGGGCGATGCCGGGCGCTTCGCCGAGACGACCGCCACCTGGCCCGAGGACGTGCGCGACCACGCACGCGGTTTGGCTGCGCCCGCGCGTACAAGGAGTCTCCGCCGATGGGGGTCTGGGCCGTCCGCAACACCGTGGATGGCAAGGCGCTCGTCGGCGCGAGTCCCAACGCGGCGGGGCGGCTCAACCGGGAGCGCTTCACGCTCGAGGTCGGCGACCACCCGTCTCGCGACCTGCAGGCCGACTAGAACCGGCTCGGCGAAGACGCGTTCGTCTTCGAGGTCCTCGACACGCTGAAGCCATCGAGCTCCCCGGAGGCCGATGCGTCCGAGGAGCTCGAGGAGCTGCGTGTCATGTGGCTCGACAAGCTTGCTCTGTCGGCCGAGAAGCTGTAACCGCAGCGGGGTTAGTCGCGCTTGGTGACCTCGATCAGGTGATAGCCGAACTGCGTCTTCACCGGGCCGTGGACCACGCCGACCTCATCGTTGAAGCAGACGTCGTTGAACTCGCGCACCATCTGGCCCGGGGCGAACTCGCCAAGGTCGCCGCCGCCGCTACCCGATGGGCACTTCGAATGCTGCCGGGCCATGTCGGCGAAGTCGGCACCGGCAGCGATCTGACCCTTGATGTCGTTGGCCTCGTCCTCGGTAGGAACGAGGATGTGGCGGGCGCTTGCAGTCGTCATGGAAGTCTCCTATCTCGCGTTCGTAACCTTGTGATTATGCGTGTAGGAGCCGATTCGTGCCACACGCGCGCACAATCGCCGCCCCCGCAGCCCATCTACCGGCCAAGGAACTCCGCCACCCTCATCACCCGCACCCCCTCCCAGGTGCCAAGTTCGAGCAGATGCGGATCGCCCGAGACGATGAACTCGGCGCCAGCCTCGGCTGCAGCTTCCAAGATGCGATTGTCTGCATCGTCCGCCACCACCGCAAGCCGCCGCTCGGGCCGCACTGCGGTTGCCACACGCGCGATCTGTCGCACGACCTCTTCGGTGTGCTCCCGGTCGAAGTCGAGCACCGTCTCAAGCTTGTCGGCCAACTCAACGAGGATGGCGGGCGAGGTGACGAGCTCGAACTTGCCGGCAATCGCGGCGCGCATCACATCCGCCGGCTTGCCGCCGAAACCGTACGCCGAGATGTAGACATTCGTGTCGAGAACGACTCTAGACACCTCGCGCCTCGTGTATGAGACGCTCGACGTCCGCCTCGGTCATCGCACCCGCGGCGCGAGCCTTCTCACGTCCGTACGCCGAGAGATCCTCGAACACGAGGATCTCTCGCTCGCGGCGGTACACCCGCACCATCTCTCGGAAGAGTTCGCTCTTGGTCCGGCCTTCGATCTGCGCCATGCGCTCGACCTCGGCGGCCAGTTCTGGCGGCACCGAGAAGCCGATCGTCGTAGCCGTTCGCGCCATGTTCGAATCACCTCGTTTACAACTGTTGTAAACCTAGGTTTCACCGTACACCGTGGGTATGACACGCGCAAGAGGGCCGACCTCGCCGCCACTTGCACTCGAGCGGGGTGCAGCGTATTCTGACTGACGTTCATTCATAATCCTGTGACCTGGAGTCCCCCGTGCCAAAGATCGTCGACCGCGACGCACGCCGTGCCGAGTTCGCCTTGGCCGCCGCTGCCGTCTTCGCCGAGCGTGGAGTCACGAACACGACCATCAGCGACATCGCGAAGGCAGCCGGAGCCGGGCAAGGCACGTTCTACCTCTACTTCGACACGAAAGACGACGTCGTCCTCGCCGTCGCCGAGCAGATGGCAGACGGAATGGTCGCCGCGATCGAGGCCGCCGTCGGGACCGCAGACGCGAGTGCAGTCGACAAGTTCTTGAGCCTCCGCGACATCCTGTCGAGCTTCGACGCCAACCCGGCTGCGGTCGAACTGGCCGACTTCATTCACAGCCCGGCGAACCGCGCTCTGCACGACCGGCTCGCCGAGCATCTCGCGACCAAGCTGGTCGCTCTCGTGGAGGCAATCATCACGCAGGGCATCGCCGAAGGCGTCTTCGACGTCCCCGACCCGCACGCGGCCGCTTGGTTCGTCGGCGGCGGGCTGCAGAGTGTCGAGCTCGCAGGCACGCGGGCCGCCGACATGCCCGCAGGAATCGCGGCCGCCACCGAACTCGCCCTTCGTGCCCTCGGCTACAAGGAGCCCCGATGACCCCGGATACTGTGATCGCGACGAATGGCCTCACCAAGCGCTACCGCGAGGTGCTCGCCGTCGACAGCCTAGAACTCGATGTGAGGCGCGGCGAGATCTACGGGTTCCTTGGCCGGAATGGAGCCGGGAAGACCACCACCATCCGCATGCTGCTCGGCCTGATCACGCCCACGGCAGGTGAGCTGAGCGTCCTTGGCCGACGCATCGTGCCGGGCGAGACGAGCGTGTTCGGACGCGTCGGTTACCTGGTCGAGTCCGCGACTGCCTACCCGAACCTCACCGTGCGCGAGAACCTCGAGATCCAGCGCAAGCTCACCGGCGCGCCGCGTACCGCCACGGCCGAGGCGATCGGACTCCTCGCACTCGGCTCGCTCGCCGACCGTCGAGCCGGCCGTCTCTCGCTCGGCAACAAGCAGCGTCTCTCACTTGCGCGGGCCTTGCTGCACTCTCCGGACGTGCTCGTCCTGGACGAGCCCGCCAACGCGCTCGATCCCGTCGGCATCGTCGAGATCCGCGAACTGCTCCGCGCGCTCGCGGACGACCGTGGCGTCACCGTCTTCATGTCGAGCCACATCCTGGCCGAGGTCGCGCATCTCGCCGACCGCATCGGCATCCTCCACGACGGCCGGCTGCTCGAAGAGCTCGACCGCGAGGAACTCCACGCCAAGGCGCGCGCGTTCGTCGAGGTCGGCGCCTCAGACCTGCCGCGCGCAGAGGAGCTGCTGCGCGTGACCGGATTCGCGAACATCGAGCGCAACGGTGAGAGCGCGCTTCGCGTCTTCGATGCCGAGGAGCGCGCCAGCGAGATCGCTCGCACCCTCGTGGGCGCGAATCTCGAACTCACGCAGCTCACGCCTTCGTCGGAAGACCTCGAGACCTACTTCCTTCGGCTGACGGGGGGCACGCAGTGATGCCCGCACTCACAACCGAGTTCGCGAAGCTGCGCCGCTGCAAGGTCACGTGGGCCACGCTCGGCGGCCTGTCGATGGGACCGCTTGGTCTCTCGCTGTTCATGTGGATCGTGCGCGAGCCGGGCCGCGCAGCTCAGATGGGTCTCCTGGCACGAAGGCCGACCTCGCGGGGCTCGAGGCGACGTGGCCGTCGTACCTGACGATGATGACGATGCTCGTGGGCATCGGCGGGATGATCTTGCTGTCGTTCATCGTCGCCTACATCTTTGGCCGCGAGTACACCGAGGGGACCGCCAAGAACCTGCTCGCGCTACCCGTCGGCAGGCACTGGTTCGTGGTCGCGAAGCTCGTGGTCGCGGCAGCGTGGTGGGCGGCGCTCGTAGCGGCGGTGCTGACCGAAGCAATCGCGATCGGGTTCGCGCTCCGACTGCCGGACGTCTCGACGACGCTCATCGCGAGCGGCATCGGAAACGCATTGCTCGCCGCGGCGATCTCGTTCCTGCTTGTGCCGGTGATCGCATGGATCACCACGGTTGGGCGCGGCTTCATGCCTCCGCTCGGCTTCGCGATCGCGATGATGGCGCTCGGCAACGTGTTCGGCAAGACAGGTTGGTCTGACTGGTTCCCGTGGTCGATCGTGCCGAACATGGTCGGCATGGTGGGTCAGCCTCAGACGCTGCCCTCAGGCAGCTACGTGGTGCTGGCGCTCACGTTCGCGGCGGGAGTGGCCGCGACCATGGCTCAGCTGCGCTTCGCCGACAACGCGCAGTAGGACGCGGAGCGTGGGCGGCCTGGATGGCGCGTCAACTCCCGGAGCCGCGCTCCTCGGCCAGCACCTCGCGCAACGCCTCGAGCGTCTCGGCGTCGAGTGTCCCCCGCCGACGAGCGATCTCGAGCGTGTGACGTCCGAGTGCGCGGTACAGCTCCAACTCGCCGCCGGATAGTCCGCGCAGCACCTCCACGTGCCCGCGCACGGTGTCGACGTCGCCACGCACGATCGGTCCCGTCAGCGCGCTCGTCGGACCGAGGACGCTGATGTTGTCAGCCGTTCCCGACACGAGCGGTTGGAGAGCTCTCAGGGCGGACGCCTCATCGAACCCGGCGCTCACCAGCAGGTGCACCGCCATGTCCTCGACCGCCACAAGGTAGTTCGAAGCCATGACCGCTGCCGCGTGGTAGAGGGCCTTGTCCTCGTCGTCGATGGTGACGGCATGCCCTCCGAGCACTCCGACCAGGGCCTCAAGCGCCTCGAGCGCGCCAGACCCGGGCGTGATGCCAAAGAACGACCCGCGAATCGTCCGCGATGCGTCCTCGGCCGTGGCGAACGATTGCAGGGGATGCGCGCAACCGATCGCGGCACCTGCCTCGGCGGCGGGCGCCAGGACGGAGAGCGGGAGCGCGCCACTCATGTGCACGACGAGCTGGTCCGGGTGGAAGCCGCCCGCCTCGGCGACTTCCGCCACGACACGAGCGATGGAGTCGTCGTTCGTCGTGACCAGCACGATGTCGCCCTTGGCTGCCGCCGCGGCATTGTCGATGCCCGCCTCACTGCCCATTTGCGAAGCGGCGTGTTCGGCCGTGGCCAAGTGCCGGGTCGTCACCGCCGCGATAGCGAGCCCAGCCTCGCGCAGCAACATGCCGACGGCGGATCCGACCTTGCCGGAGCCGAGAACGACGACTGCCTTGTCGCGAAGAGTGGGGGGCAAGGACTCAGGACGTGAGGCTGGTTGCTTCATGGAGACATCTTAGACCCGCCCCGGCAGGACTGCGCAATGCGCGGCCAATCAGTCGCTCCAGAGCTCGCAGCGGTACTCGTCGCAGATCGGGGCGCGGTACTCGTGCGGAAGCTGGCAACCCAGCCCGGGGTGGCAGAACTGGCACTTGCGAACGTCTACCCACGTCGGCAGTCCGGCGCGGTACGCCTCGCCC
This sequence comes from Actinomycetota bacterium, assembly GCA_030682655.1. NCBI lineage: Bacteria > Bacillati > Actinomycetota > Actinomycetota bacterium. The sequence continues at coordinate 46,457 of JAUXNU010000207.1, forward strand.
TCACGCGTGGGCAGATGGCTGATGCGGGGATCGTGATACGGCTCGATGCCGTGGGCTCCCGCGACGTACCGCTGGCCTTCCCACACGAGCGCGCCGCTGGCCTCGAACCACTCGAGCCACTGCTCGATGTAGGCCGGCAGCCATCCGTCGCCGATGTAGTCGCCATTCTCGTCGTTGGCGAGATACAGGCAACAGCACAGCCCGCCGCACTCGTGGCAGAGCTGCCAGTTCTGGGCGGCGGGGTCTGGCGCTGGGCCGGGGGGCGTCTTGTCAGTCGAGGTCACGCGGATCTCCGGGTCATCGACGCGGGCCAAGGAACGCGAGAAGTATAGACGACCGGCGGCGCGATGGTTGCGCTCGCGCATATCGCCTTGCATATATATATCGTCTCCGTTATTGTCGGCCCATGAGCGGACTCGCTGACATCGGGCACGCCCTCATTGAGACGAGGCGGTCACGCGGCATGACGCAGGCCGACCTCGGCCGATGTCTCGGCGTGTCCCAACCCCAGATTGCACGTTGGGAGGCTGCCGTTTACCGCAACGTCACGCTGGAACGTGTCGGTGCCGTCGCAGAGGCCCTGGGGGTCGGCACGCAGCTGCCCGACCTCCCGATTGCCGCTGAGGCGCCCGCCGCATACGCGACAGCCCTACCGGGCGCCGAGCCGGAGGCCCTCCGCGCCCTTGCTCGCACCGGGGCACCGCCGGCCGCAGTCGCCGCGTTCGCGCGCTCACACAACATCGAGCGTCTCGATCTCTTCGGGTCAGTGCTTGGGCCGGACTTCGGGCCAGGCAGTGACATCGACGTGCTCGTGACCTACGACCACGACGCCGCTCCTTCGCTTTTCGATCTGACGGACCACGAGACCGAACTCGCCGCTATCCTCGGACGAGCAACCGATCTCGTCTCAAGACCAGGAATCGAGCGAAGCGAGAACTACCTGCGACGGCGCAAGATTCTAGCCGAAGCGAGAACGCTCTATGCGCGACCCTGAGGCGTCCCTGCTCGACATCGTCACGTATGCGAAACGCATCTCTGGCTACGTCGACGGCGTCACACACGATGAGTTCGTCTCCGATATCGGGATCCAAGACCAGGTCATCCGGTGCCTCACTGTCATCGGTGAATCCGCGAAACGCACGCCCGAGGAGACTCGCAGCCGCTTTCCCGCAGTACCATGGATGCAGATGATCGGTATGCGAAACCGGCTTGCGCACGAGTACGACGGAGTCGACATGGACGCGTTGTGGCTCACGGCTACGCGGGACATGCCGACGGTTCTTCAGCAGCTCGACTCGTGTCAGAGTCCGGGTGTATCCTCTGGGTAGTGAATTCCATTCTCCACCACGGAGACCATCATGACCAAGCTCAATATCTCCATGCCGCAGGAGCTCCTCGACGAGATAGACGCCGAGGCCACGGCGCTCGGCCTCTCGCGCAGCGGGCTCATCCAGGAGGCATCCGCTCGCTACGTCGTTGCGACCCGCGAGGACCGGGAAGCCGAGGCGCGACGGCTGCGCATCGAGGCCGCCGCCCGCCGAATGCGCCGAATCGGCACCGAATTCGGGCTGACTGGCGATGCGGCACGCCTTGTCGCCGAGTCGCGCTCTGCGGAAGAAGGCCGGCATGAGCGGTGACGCTCCCACAGTAGTTGTGGACGCAAGCGTCGCCGTGAAATGGTTCCTCGCCGAGGACGAGTCCGGCGTGGCCGAGGCTGCTGCATTGCTCGCGGAACATGCCGAAGGCCGCGTTCTGCTCGTGGCTCCCGCGCTCATCGCCCACGAACTCATGGGCGTGTTCGCCCGTCGACTGCCCGGCTCCGGGGTCAGTCCTGCGCTCGAGGCGTTCTACGACGCAGGCGTGCACCTCGTGCCACCCAGCCGGGAGCTGATGCTCGGCGCGGTCGGTTTGCTCGAGCAATGCCAGTTGTCGGCGTTCGATGCGGCATACGCGGCGCTGGCGGTCTCGCTCGGCTGCCCGCTCGCGACGGCCGACCGCAAGCTCGCCAACGCACTGGCGGGGGTAGTCGAGGTCCAGGCCGTCTAGCACGTCTTGCGGGTACAATCCCGTGGTACCGCGACATGGAAGGAGCGCTCGAGATGGCGTTTGTGAACAGCATGTTGGAATCCTGGCGAGACACGTACACGGTGCGCAGAGTCTTCGGCGATCCGATCGAGAAGGACGGGGTCATCGTCATTCCCGTGGCCATGGTCGCAGGCGGGGGCGGGGGCGGCGTCGGTCCGATCGCCGAGGAGAGCAGCGTCGAAGGCAGCGGTGGCGGCTTCGGCGGAATGGCGCGACCTGCCGGCGTCTATGTGATCCGCGCCGACAGCGTCGAGTGGCAGCCCGCGCTCGACATCACCCTGCTGGGGATGGCGGGCATAGCGCTTGTCGCGCTGATCACGCTGACCTGCGGTCGAGCCATCCGCCGGAGATAGGCGGATGAGAGGCCTCTAGGGCACGCTGGGACAGCCCGCCCTAGAACCGACACTCCTCGAGCCGCTCGAACAGCACATCCACTCGCGACAGGAACCCGCGCGGGTCGAAGATCGCGTCGAGCTCCTCGGCACAGATCGGGAACTCCGGGTCCGCTTCGAGCCGCTCGCGATAGCTCGGCCCGCTGCGCGCGTTCTGGATGTCGTCCCAGACCGCCATCGCACTTCGCTGCACGATCGCGTACGCGTCCTCGCGCAGCATCCCCGCACTCACGAGCGCGAGCAATACGCGACTCGAGTAGATGAGCCCGCGCGTGGCTTCGAGGTTCGCCATCATGCGCTCGGGATAGAGCACCATCCCGTCGAGGATCCACGCGAGCTTGTCGAGCAGGTAGTCAGTCGCGATCGTCGAGTCGGCGAGCACGACGCGCTCCGCGCCCGAGTGAGAGATGTCGCGCTCGTGCCACAGCGCCACGTTGTCGAAGCCGACCTGCGCGTTGGCCTTCACCACGCGCGCGAGCCCGCAGACGCGCTCGGCCGTGATCGGGTTGCGCTTGTGCGGCATGGCCGAGGAGCCCTTCTGGCCTTTCGCGAACGGCTCTTCGGCCTCGAGGGTGTCGGTCTTCTGGAGCGCGCGGACCTCGGTAGCGATCTCCTCGGCAGTGCATGCGACGGTCGCGAGAACGGCCAGGTACTGCGCATGCCGGTCGCGCGGAACGACCTGCGTGGAGAGCGGTTCGGGGGTGAGCCCCAGCTTCTCGCAGATGTAGGACTCCACGAACGGGTCGATGTTGGAGTAGGTGCCGACGGCGCCCGAGATCGCCCCGACCGCGATGTTGTCTCGCGTGCGCTCGAGCCGATCGAGTGCCCGGCGCCACGCCCACGCCCAGCGGCCGAACTTCATGCCCACCGTCATCGGCTCCGCGTGGATGCCGTGCGTGCGGCCAACGCAGAGCATGTCGCGGGTCTCAGCCGCGCGCCGCAGGCAGATGTCGCCGAGGTGGCGAACGTCTTCGATCACGATGTCGATGGCCTGGACCATCTGGTAGCACATCGCCGTGTCGCCCAGATCGCTCGAAGTCATCCCGAAGTGCAC
>JAUXNU010000208.1 GCA_030682655.1 Actinomycetota bacterium
TGGCTCAGCGCGTGCAGGCCGAGTTCGACAACTACCGCAAGCGGATGCAGCGCGATCAGGCCGACGCCGTCGCGCGAGCGGGACAGCGCATAATTGAGGGCCTCTTGCCCATCATCGACAACCTCGAGCGCGCCATCGATCACGCGACCGTTTCTGGCGCAGCGACCGAGCTTCTCTCCGGCGTTGAGATGGTCTACGGGCAGCTGCTCGAACTCCTCGCTCGCGAGGGCGCGCAGCAGATCGATCCCTTCGGAGAGCCGTTCGATCCCGTGAAGCATCAAGCCGTCCAGACGCGTGAGGATCCTGAGATGCCCGATCACACCGTGGTCGAGGTCTTCCAGAAGGGCTACGAGATGGGCGGCCGCGTCGTGCGATCCGCCATGGTGGTCGTCGCAACCGGGGGTCCTGGCCCGAGGAAGTAGGTCATGATCGTGGCCGCGAGCACCAACTACTACGACGTTCTCGGCGTGAAGAAGGGCGCCTCTGCCGACGACATCAAGAAGGCCTTCCGACGTCTCGCGCGCAAGCATCATCCCGATGCAGGTGGTTCCGAAGAGAAGTTCAAGGAGATCAACGAGGCCTACGAGGTTCTGTCAGACGCAGAGAAGCGGCAGCAGTACGACCAGTACGGCCAGTACTTCGGCGGAAACGCACCGCCCGGGGCAGGTGCTCCCGGAGCTGGGTGGCCGGCAGGCGGACCGGGCGGGTTCCAGTACGGAAACGTCAACGTCGGTGACTTGGGTGACCTGAGCGATATCTTCGGGAGCGTGTTCGGCGGCTTCGGTGGTGCACAGCGCCAGGTGTCGGTGCGACGCGGCCGCGACCTGAGGTACGAGGTGGCGCTCGGGTTCGACGAAGCCTTGCGGGGTGTGTCGACCCAGGTTGACGTTCAGCGCGAGGAGTCCTGCGCGACCTGCAAGGGCTCGGGCGCCAAGGCGGGCACATCGCCGACGGCCTGCCCCACGTGTAACGGCACCGGACATACCACGCATGGCCAAGGGATGTTCGGCGTGTCTCGCCCGTGCCCCCGCTGCAACGGGACGGGCCGCATCATCGAACAGCCGTGCCAGGCCTGTCGCGGGGTGGGGCGCGTGCGCAAGATCAAGCCGCTTACCGTGAACGTGCCGGCTGGCGCGACCGACGGCGGCAAGCTCCGTTTCAAGGGCAAGGGCGAACCGGGGGAGGGCGGCGGGCCTGCGGGCGACCTATACGTGGTGACGCGCATCAAGAAGCACCCGTATTTCTCGCGCGCCGGGGCGGACGTCCTATTGAACCTCCCCATCACGTATGCGGAAGCCGCGCTCGGGGCGGAGATCAGGATACCGACGCCGGACGGCGGCAAGGTCAAGCTGAAGGTGCCCGAGGGCACCGAGGACGGCAAGGTCTTCCGCATGGCCGGAAAAGGCGCCCCGAAACTGAAGGGATCCGGTG
>JAUXNU010000209.1 GCA_030682655.1 Actinomycetota bacterium
GCGCCCTCGTCGGTGCTCTTGACCGTGTTGCCCTGGCTGTCGTAGACGGTCGTAGACGCGCCGGCTACCGAGCTGTCGTCGCTTCTGGTCTCGCGGCCGAGATCCTCGTAGGTGCGTGTCACCGTGGAGACGGTCGCGCCGTCGCCCGCTTTGACGGTCTCGACGCTCACAAGCCCGGCTCCGTTGTAGGAACTCGTGCGCCAATCGAGCTTGGTGGTCGATTGCGGATGTGATCGCCAGCCCTCGATGGTGTTGCCGAGCGCGTCGTAGCGCGTGTTGGAGACCACTCCGCCCGCATCCGTACTCGAGAGCGTTCGTCCGGCTATGTCGTACGTGTTGAGGGCTGCGACGACGTTCTTGGCGTCGGTCTCGGAGAGTTGGTTGCCGAACTTGTCGTACGTGGAGCGCCGGGTGAGGTCGACCGCGGTCGCTGTCGGAGAGAGCTTCACGCTGCGGTCGATGATCGTGGTCGCCTCGCCGTTGTCGGCGAAGCCCGAGTAGTCGGTCTTCGCCCAGTTGGTGTCGTCGATCTTGGAACGTGTCGAAGTCGTGCGCCCGGCCGAGTCGTAGGTGTGCTCCGCGCGGGAGCGCTGTCCGGAGGCGGTGAGCGTCTTCTCCTCGGCGGTCACGTTGCCGCGGGAGTCGAAGGTCCGGTAGGTCGTGGCGCCCTTGGGGTCGGTCTCGCGGACCGGGTTGTCGCTGGCGTCGTAGACGAAGCTCGTGATCCGACCGCCCTCGTCCCACTGGTAGAGGGTGTTCCCGCGGGAGTCGTACGTCTGGCTCGTCTCGCGGCCGGTAGGGCTGACCTGGCGGGTAAGCAGGTTCTGGCCGTCGTAGGTGTATTCGGTCAGAAGGGTCGCGGAGCCCTCGTTGCTCGAGAGCCTCGCGGTGCCCGTGGGGTTCCAGGCGTAGCGGGTCTGGCCGTCGAAGGTCGTCACGGTCGCCTCGCGGAGCGTGGGGTTCCACGCGAGCACGCGCTGCATCGTGGGCGTGGTGCCGCCGGACGTGTTGCGCACCGTGATCGAGGTGGGCGTGGTATAGGCGACCGACCACGACGCACCGGCGCCGGGCACCGAGACGCCGGTCAGCTTGGAGGACGTGTATGCGTACGTGGTCGCGTACGCGCAGCTGGTGCCGCCGAAGCGCGTGACGGTCGCCGTCCCGCCCGGGGCGGCGTAGTTCACCGCGCGAGTCCCGGTCGAGTTGGTCTGCGTGGCGGAGACGACCTTGCCCGCCTCGTAGTCGACGAAGATCGTCTGACCGTTCGCTGCCGTGATCGTCAGGTCTCCGCTCGCGCGTGTGTAGGTGACCTGGTTGCCGTTGGCGTCCTTCTCGCTCGTGACGGCTCCGCTGAGTTTGTCGAACGTGAGCACGGTCCGGTCCCTCAGTGTGAGTGTCCAATAGTGGCTGCCGATAGGCGGCGTGTTCAGGACCAACGTCGCGAAGCAGCCGTTCGGAGCGACCCAGGCGCTCGTCGCCGCCGAGTACACGAACGAGTGGCACTCGCCGGTCTCGTCGGTGTAGACCATCTCGGCTCCGGAGGCCGTGACCGACTGCTCGAAGTTGAAGCGCCACCCCGCGCCGAACGAGCCGGCTGCCGTCGACGAGGACGTGTAGTGGCGCGAGACGCCCGCCGCTGGACCCCAGGATGCGATAGAGAGGTCTGACGCGTCGAGCTCCAGAGATCCCGTGTCGAAGCGGATCTCGGCCGAATCGCCGGACAGGTCGCCGAGGCTGTGCCCCGTGTGGCGCGGGTCGTCGTTGACGCCGATCGTGCGGTTCTCCAGCGCGACGTCCTTCCAGTTGCTCGCGCTTGGAGCAAGCTCACCGGCCGAGTTGCAGGGCACGACCGCGAAACGGTAGTCGGAACGCGAGTCGAACGTGGCGCCGTCGGTCTTGGCGTACACGCCGCGGGCGCTGTCGCGAATGTCGAGGCCGGGACCGGAGTAGCGGCGCACTGTCCCCGAGCTGAAGGAGCCGAGCCAGAAGACGTTGTTGGCCTTGTCGTAGCAGCCGTTGACGATGCCGGCCGAGGCCCAGTCAGCGCGCCACTGTCCGACGACCTTCCAGGTCTGGGTAGAGATCTTGGTGACACGTGATGTTCCGCCGCTTTCGAGGAAGTAGAGGTTCGCTCCGTCGCAGACCACGCCATCGGTGGTGTAGGACGGCATCGGGACGCTCACATCGGGACTCGCGGTGTTCACGAGCGACCCGTTGCTGTTGTAGGCGCGGATCTTGAAGCCGTCGAGCCCCGACGTGATGCGGGACGCGACCGAGTAGATGCGCTGGCCATCGGAGGTCAGCAGCACGTCGCCGGTGGCGCCTGTCGCCGGGGCGCCGGTCTCCCGCATCAGCATCGCCCCGCCGAGCGTCATCGTGCGCGGTGTCGCGGTCCAGGCGGTGTCGCCGGTGCTCACGCCCTGGATCGTGGTCGGGGTGAGGGCATATCCGTTCCAGACCGCGCCGTCGAGGTGGAAGGCGGACCTGACGGGCTTGCTCCAGAAGTCGGGGCCTATGAAGCCTTCGTCGGTCCCGGCTTCGGTGCCGCGCAGACCGCTTCCGACCACCTTCCATCGCGTGGGTCCGGCGTGCATCGAGTATGCGCGCACGTAGAGGCGGCTGCCGTCTGAGACGACCACGCCCGCGCCGTTCTCGGAGAGCGAGACCTCGGCCTCCTGGGTGTCCGTGGAGGGTGTCTGTGCGCGTGCGAAGGGGTTGCCGGTGTACTCGTTCGCGTATCCGGCCAGCTCCGAGCCGGACGGGAACAGACCGCCACCGGCGCTCGCCCACGTGGTCGCGGTGTTGCCGAATGTCTCCCCGACCTGTCGGAAGTCACCGCCGTCGTAGGCGTAGACCCGGTAGCCCGTGGCGCCGGCCGCCGCGTTCCACGACAGCGATACGGAGCCGCGGCCGACGTCTGGCAGGTCGTTCGTGTTGTCCGCGACGCCGTTGGAGTCGCGGTCGACCTCGCGGAACCAGTTCGCGGAGGCCGCCGAGGCCACGCTCGGGGCGGCTGAGAGCTGCGCGGGACGCATGCCGACGTTGGTGTCCTGCGGCCTCCAGCCGGTGTCGTAGGCGTACGCGTAGGCGCCCAGGGTTGCGCGCGAGTCGAAGTCGGTGTCCTGCATGTCGCCCCAGGCGCTGTTGACGCTGAAGACGAACTTGACCTCGTGGTAGTTCGACCCGGTCGTGCGCGTGCACAGCGCGGGCTGCGGCGTGATCTTCTCCGCGCCGACGCCTGCGGCGGTGCTGAAGCCGATCCATGTGCCGTCGGGCAGCTGTCTCTTGTTCCAGCCCGCTCCGGGGTCGGTCTTGAACCATGCGTATTGGCCGGCGTAGCGGGAAGAGGGGCCGGCGAAGGCGTTCGGCATCACATCGAGGCGAGTGAGGTTGGCGAGCGTCTCCGCTGAGTTGTAGCGCACAGTGACGGTGGCCGTGTCCCCGATTCCGTAGACCGGCTTGTCGGTGGTCACGGTCATGTTGCTTCTGGGGAGGTCGTAGAAGACGTCCATGCGCGGGCGCTGCGTGGTCGTCCCGGAGTTCCCGGCTCGGAACTCCTTGTGATACGTCGTGGACGTGGACGTGTGGTGGACCATGAAGCCGTGGTTGATGTCGGTTGCCGAGTTGCGCCACTCCTGGGCGACCTGCGCGCACCCTTGGCTCACCCACGTGTCGACGCCGCCGGCGGTCTGGGTGCCCAGTGCGACGTAGCTGGGCCTGCCCGAGTTCCAGGTGAGCGACGACACCCAGGCGCTCGTGCACCGGCCGAACATCACGGCGTTGGCGGAGCCCAGTGTCTGATAGAGCCTGAACCACGCGTCGTAGATGAAGGCGCCTGCGGGGATCGCGGTCGAGAAGTGAGGGAACCTCACGAAGGACTGCGTCATCTGGTTGGCGCCGTATCCAGCACTGAGATAGGTCTCCGTGCTGTAGACCGTCGTCGGCTTGCCCTGGCACGCGAAGGTGTCCGGGCACGGAGTCGCGTCGGCGTCGCGCAGCATGACCGTGGGGTCGACTCTCACCGGGTAGACACGCGCCGGATCGTCGAGCCACTCTCTCGGGATGTCGTAGGAGACATACGCGGTGTCGCCGTAGGCCACGACTTCCATCGTAGCGTCCGGGCAGTCGACGCCCTCCGACCCGGGTCCCGCGGAGTCGAAGACGACGAGCTCGCCGAGCTCGGCTACCGGCTCATCGGTGCCCGAGCGGTAGAAGAGGTAGCCCCCGCCAGGCCGTTGCCTGATCTCGAGACCGTCGAGAGCCATCGCGAACTCGTAGTGGTTCGGAGCGTCAGGGCTCGAAAGGACGACCGTCTCCTTGATCCCTTCGTTGAAAGCCTCGTAGAGCAGGGTCGCGTCCTCGGCGACCCCCAGGTAGCGGACCTCGTTGCCCATCGCGATCTTGAGGTTCTCCGAGGCGTCGAGCATGTCGATACCGATCGACCAGTCCTCATCGGATAGGATCGCAGCGCTTTCGCCGTAGATCTCCTGGCTGAACTCGACATCCGCCTTCGTCGCGAGGGGGCTCGATACGCCCGGCTCCCCGCTCGGCGCGAGGGTGGTCACGATGTCTCGCCAGTCGCCGCCGTCATCTTCGTAGTGAAGAGGCCCGGCTCCGATCTCGGCCTTGTAGGTCCCGTCGGAGAGGAGGTAGTGTTTTGCGTCCTCGGTGCGCTTCTCGAGGAGCTCACGCACGACCGTCGGGGATGTCTCGACCGACTGCGGGCTCTCTATCGTCGCGGTCGCCGGCGGCGAGTCATCCGCGTATGCGGCCGGCTGCAGATACCCGAACGCCGGGCCCACCGCCAGTACGAACGACAGGACGAATGTGAGCGTGCGCGAAGCCGCCCCACGGTGGATGCCCCTCATCTGTGAGGCCCCCTCAGTAGCCTGCGGGATGTCTTCCCGATGTGTGAGGGTATTCCTGCCGTCTATCCAAAGTCTTTCCAAAGTCTATCCACGGTCGAAGAATTCGGTGGGAAGGGCGGGGTTTGAGACCGCAAGGCGTGGTGAACGGGGCCGGACTCGGCCCGCGCGGCACTGTGGCTACAGTTCCACCTCGCCCAGGAGCACCCGCTCGAGCGCAACACCCCCCGCCCCGACAACAATCGGGCGCGCGGTCGGATATGCGGTCAGGAAGGCGTTCATCCCTCGATGCCCGTCGCCCCTATCGGGACCGCTCTTGACCTCGATCGCCGTGAGCGCACCATCGCGGTGCTCAACGACGAAGTCGACCCCGAGATCTCCTTGGCGCCAGTAGTGTAAGACGAAGTCATCCGCGTCCTTGCGGGCGAACAAGTAGGCGCCCACCGCTGACTCGACCAGACGACCCCGCCACGCCAGGTCCGACTGGGCCGCTGACGGCTCGCGACCCGATATGGCCGTCATCAGCCCTGTGTTCATGACCTGCAGCTTCGGACTGGATGCGCGCCGGCGAACTCTCCCGCCGGTGTACTTCCGCAGACCGGCCACGAGCCCAGCTCCTTCGAGCAGCATGAGGTAGTGCGCGAGGGTGGTCGTGTTTCCTGCGTCTGCAAGCTGGCCGAGCATCTTGGTGTAGGACAGGATCTGGCCCGAGTACTCGCACGCCAGGGCGAAGAGCTGACGCAACAGCGCGGGCTTGTCCACTCGGGTCATGAGCAGGATGTCGCGCGACACTGATGTCTCGATGAGCGAATCGACGATGTAGGACCTCCACCGGCGCACGTCGTCCACGAGAGTGGCTGCGCCAGGATACCCGCCAAAGAAGAGGAAGGTCTCCACATCCCACGCGAATGCATCGCGGCACTCCGCAAACGTCCAGTGTGTCCACCGGAGGGTTTCGAAGCGTCCAGCGAGACTCTCGGCAAGTCCCGCCTGCATGAGCAGAGGCGACGAGCCGAGAACGACCACGCGCACGTCGCAACCTGCCCGAGTGTCTTCGTCCCAGAGCGCCTTCACGTGTTCGGACCAGGAGGGAACCTTCTGGACCTCATCAAGAGCGAGCACGACCGGCCCATCGCTGGCGTCGAGTCGTGCGAGCTCCCACTGTTCTCGGATCCAGCTCGCAGTCTGAATCGCGGGTGTGTCCGCGCTTGCGTAGCGTGTCGGGATGCCGAGGCCACCGAGCACGGAGTCGACCGAGGTCGTCTTCCCGACCTGCCGAGGCCCCCACACCACCTGGATGAAGCGTCGCGGCTCGAGCAGCCGTGCCCTCAATTGGGCGTCAAGCGAACGGTGGTACATACGATGACCTCCCAGTGCTTTGCGTACTCAACGCATTGAGTAGTTTAACTCATGACACTGAGTAAACGCGAACCCGGCTGGTCAGCATACGTGTTTGCGATGCCAGCGCCGTCTACCGAACGACCAGCAGCACGAGTGCGACCGCCACGAGAATCGCCAAGGCGCCGAACGCGAGCGCGACCAGGTGCCCGCCCCGGCGCGAGTCCGGCGCGATCAGCGACCCCACGTTGTCGAGCGGATCCCCCTCGAGCGCGCGCAGCTCGGCGGCGGCGTCATCGAACTCGTCGATCGTCGGTCCCCCGTCAAGGTTGTCCCACGCGCGGTCGTCCGGGTGGACACCGTCGTGGGCTAGCTCCTCGGCCTGCTCGAGGGCCCAGAGGTCGACGCCCTCCTCGGCCCAAGGGTCGGGTGGGAGCCGGTCGTCGGTCATGGCGTGACGCCGGTGATTTCCGCGACCTGCGCGACGTCGGCGCGCATCTGGGCGGCAAGCGCTTCCTCGGAATCGAACACGCGCTGCTCGCGGAGGCGGGCCAGGAACTCGATGCTCATCTCGGCGCCGTACAGGTCGCCCTGAAAGCCGATGAGGTGCGCCTCGACGAGGTCGTGCGCGTCGGCGAACGTCGGTGCGACACCCACCGAGATGGCCGCAGGCCAGATGCCCGAGGCGGTCGCCGCGAATCCGGCGTAGACCCCGTCACCGGGTACGGCCGTGAACGCAGCGGGCTCGATGTTGGCCGTGGGTACGCCGAGCGCGGCCCCCGCTCCCCTGCCGGCAACCACGCGGCCGCCTATGCGGTGCAACCTGCCAAGGAGTCGCGCTGCTGCGGCGACATCACCGGCAGCTACGGTGCGGCGGATGCGCGATGAGGTGACAGGCTCGTCCTCGGCCAGGACGAGTTCGTGCGGCACGACCTCGAAGCCGTGCGTGTCTCCGAGTTGCTGCAGCGTCGCGACGTCTCCGCTCGCCTTATGGCCGAAGCGGAAGTCGTAGCCCACGTGCACAGCCACGGGGTCGAGGGCCGGGACGAGCACCTCGTCGACGAAGGCCTCCGGGGAAAGCGCGGCGAGCTCGTCGTCAAACGGCACCACGAGCACGAGATCGGGGCCGAGCGAGGCGAGGACTGCGAGCTTCTCGGAAAGTGTGAGCAGCTGAGGAGCGGCGGCCTCGGGTGTGACCACCTGGTCTGGATCGCGGTCGAAGGTGACGATTGCCGAGGCGACTCCGGATCCGCGGGCTGCCTTGATAGCGTCATGTAGCAGCGTCTGATGGCCAAGGTGAACGCCGTCGAAGACGCCGAGAGATGTCACGGCCGGGCCCAAACAGGGCATCCCGTGCGTCCATGTGATTGCGGGCATGTTCATCGCATTCCTCCAGGAATGACGACCTCGGGCAGAATCATCGCACGTTCGCGGCGATAGGCGCCAAGGAAGGCGTCGTTGTTGTAGAGCGCAAAGGGTCCCGGGTCTTCCGGGTCGAGCCCTAGCCCGTCGGAGCTCAGGGGCGAGCCGACCGCGACACGGGCTGCGCGCACATCGTCGATGCCGACCGCGGTCAGCTCAAGCGCGTCGACGGCCGACACGAAATGACGCGTGACGTCATCGGTCGACCGGATAGCGTCGAGACATGCGGCGTCCTCGATGGACAACCGCCCGCTTGCCGTGCGACGGAGAGCGCCCAGGTGAGCGGCGGTGTCCAGCGACGCGCCCAGGTCCTGCGCGAATGCCCGTACGTAGAAGCCCTTCGACACGGTGAGCTCGATGTCCCAGGCGACGGGCGGCCCGGTGCGGACTTCGCGCAGCTGCGCGGCGACGATCTCGACGCGCCGGGGCTCGATCTCGACCGGCTTGCCCGCACGCGCCAGGTCGTAGGCCTTCTGACCTGCCAGTTTGATCGCCGAGTACGCCGGAGGGACCTGATTGTACTCCCCTATCCAGGTGCGAAGAGTCTCCTCGGCGAAGGTGGGGTCGGAGACGGGCGCGGGCACGGCAGCCTCGCGCGAGACGGCGCCCTCGGCGTCGGCGGTGTCGGTCTCGCTTCCGAACACGACCGTCGCCTCGTAGGTTTTGGTCGCGGCCGTGAGATACGGTGCCAGCCGCGTGGCGGGTCCAACAAGCACCACGAGCAGCCCGGTGGCTGCCGGATCGAGGGTGCCCGCGTGGCCCACGCGCCGCTCCCCGGTCGCCCGCCGGACGACACCCACGACATCGTGGCTTGTCATGCCGGAAGGTTTGTCTATCGGCAGGATGCCGCACAGGTCTGTTGCCCCGCGTGGTGTCACGGGCGTTCGCCGCTACCGGGTAGCCGCCCAAGAAGCTGGCCGATGAGAGCCTTGCGCGTGCCGCTCGCGGTGAAACCGGCTGCGGCAGCATGGCCTCCCCCTCCCATCTCGCGCGCGAGCGTACCGACGTCGTATCCGGTCTTGGAGCGCAGGTTGGCGCGGAGACCGTCGGACTGTTCGCGGATGAGGAAGGCGACGTCGACCCCTTTGGCAACGCGGATGAGGTCGACGAGGTTCTCGCTCTCCTCGGCATGGGCACCCGTGGCTTCGAAGTCGGCGTCGGTGACCCACGAGTACGCGACACGACCGCCGTTCGCGACGGTGAGACGCGAGAGCACCCGTGAGTCCAGATCGAGTGCGGCGGGAGAACGCTCCTGGTAGACGAGGCGCGCGGCAAGCGAGGGGTCGGCTCCTGCTTCGATCATCGCTGCGGCATCGCGCAGCGCGCCCGGCGACGTGTTCTCGTACTGGAAGCGACCGGTATCGGTCATGAGCCCGACGTAGCAGCACAGGGCGATCTCCGGAGTGACCGGCACTTCGAGCCGCTCGATGAGCCGCCAGATGAGCTGGGACGTCGAAGCGGCGCGAGAATCCACGATGTTCACGCCGCCGAACTCGGCGTTGTCGGGATGGTGGTCGATGACGATGAGGTTCTCGGCCTTGCGGGCAAGGTCCTCCGCGAGGCCAAGGCGTTCGAAGTTCGGCGTGTCGAGTGCGACGAACGCGGCTGGAACGTTGAGGTCGTTGGCAGGCGTGAGCAGGCCGAATCCCGGCAGGAACTCGTAGGTGCACGGACCGGTGGCATCGTCTGCAAGCGTTGGGATCGCAGGGATGCTCGCGTCGCGCAGAGCGAGTGTGAGCGCCAGGACCGAGCCGATCGCGTCACCGTCGGGACTCACGTGTGCACACACGACGACCGAGTCGGCGTGCCTCAGGTGCACGGCAGCCCGGTGGTAGGGTGTGCTCACATCTCCCCCTAGTCGCCGGCCGGTTCGGCTTCGACGTCGTCGCCGGCCGCATCGACTCCGGCGGCCTCTGCGGCACGCGCCCCTGACTCAAGCAGGGTCGGCGGCACGTTCTTGAGAGCCTCGTTGATGCGCATGCCTTCGTCGACCGACGGGTCGATGAAGAAGCGCAGCTCCGGCGTGAAGCGCATCTTGACACGCTGGCCAAGGAGCGTGCGAATGCGACCCTTGGCGGAGTCGAGTCCGGCGAGTGCCTCGGCGTAGCGTTCTGCGTCGCCGTGAGCGATCACGTAGATGTTCGCCGTCATGAGGTCTGACGCCACCTGGGCAGACGTGACCGTCACGAGTTCGAGACGCGGGTCGGCGATCTCGCCGACAAGCATCGACGCGATCGCCTCCCGTACCGTTTCGTTGAGCTTGCGTGTTCGCGGGGTCTGTTTCATTGCGGCCTGTCCTACGATTCGCGGGCGATCTCGACCGTACGGAAGGCTTCGATGAAGTCGCCCTCCTTGAGGTCTTGGAAGTTGTCGATACCCACACCGCACTCGTATCCGGACTTGACGGATTTGACGTCGTCCTTGAAGCGGCGAAGCGATCCGATCCTGCCTTCGTACACGACGACGCCGTCGCGGACCACTCGAATCTGGTCGTCGCGATGGACCTCGCCCTCCTGCACGTACGAGCCTGCGATGACGCCCATCTTGGGAACGCGGAACAGTTCGCGAACCTCCACGCGTGCGGTGTCCTCTTCGACGATGTCGGGTGAGAGCATGCCCACGCGGGCTGCGTTGATGTCCTCGATCGCCTGGTAGATGACGCGATAGAGGCGAACGTCGACGTTCTCCTTGTCGGCCAGTGCCTTCGCCGCCGGCATCGGTCGGACGTTGAAGCCGATGATGATGGCGTCGGAAGCGTCGGCCAAGGCGATGTCGGTCTCAGTGATCGCACCGACAGCGGAGTGAATGACGTTGATACGGACCTCGCTCCGGTCCATCTTGTCGAGCGCGTCCTGCAGGGCCTCGATGGAACCCTGGACGTCGGCCTTGACCACCAGGTTGAGGTCCTTGAGCTCGCCTTCCTGGATACGTGCAAAGAGGTCGTCCAAGGAGACGTGAACCTTCTTGTCCCGGGCGAGAAGACGCTGCTTGAGCGCACGCTCCTCGGCCAGCTTGCGCGCATCGCGCTCATCGGCGAAGACGCGGAACTCGTCTCCGGCAGATGGCACGCTTGCAAGGCCGATGATCTCGGCCGGCTCTGCAGGACCGGCGGACTTCACGGTCACACCGTGCGGGTCGCCGAGGGCGCGGACACGGCCGTGGGCTGTGCCTGCGACCAGCGAGTCGCCAACGCGCAAGGTGCCGCGCTGAACGAGCACGGTGGCGACGGGGCCGCGACCCTTGTCGAGCTTGGCTTCGATGACGACACCGCTTGCGAAGGTGTCGGGGTTGGCCTTGAGGTCCTCGAATTCGGCTACGAGAAGGATCGTCTCGAGGAGGTCGTCGATGTTGATGCGCTTCTTGGCGGAGACGTCGACGAAGATGTTGGTGCCGCCCCACTCCTCGGACACAATCTCGTGCTCGGTGAGTTCCTGGCGTACGCGGTCGGGGTTGGCGCCTTCCTTGTCGATCTTGTTGACGGCGATCACGATCGGCACACCTGCGGCCTTCGCGTGGTGGATGGCCTCGACGGTCTGCGGCATGACGCCATCGTCGGCGGCGACCACGAGCACAACGACATCGGTGATGTTCGCGCCTCGGGCACGCATGGCGGTGAACGCCTCGTGACCCGGCGTGTCGACGAAGGTGATCCTCTTGTCCTTGTGCGTCACGACGGAGGCACCGATGTGCTGGGTGATGCCACCGGCCTCGGTCGCCGCAACACCGGTCTCGCGAATCGCGTCGAGCAGCGACGTCTTGCCGTGGTCAACGTGACCCATGACCGTGACGACAGGGCTGCGCGGCTTGAGGTCCTCGGGCTCATCCTCAAAGACGAAGCCCTTCTCCTCCTCAGCCGAGACAACGACGACTTCGCGCTCGAGGTCCTCGGCGATGAGCTCAACTATCTCGCTCATCATCGGCTGGTTCACGGTCAGAGGCGTGCCAAGGAGCATGAGCCGCTTGATGATCTCGTTCGGGGAAAGCCCGAGCGCGGCGGCGAATTCGCTCACGGTAACGCCCTCGGTGACTGTGACAACTCCGCCCGCCTCGCCCGACTGGGCCGGAGCTGCGCTTTCGACAGCAGCCTCGGGGTGCTCCTCGGCGCGCTTGGCCTTGCGGTTCTTGCGCTTGGAGCCATGGGTCTGCGCGGCGGTGACCGCCTGGCGGGCCTGGTCGATCACCTTGTCGCGGGCCTGCTTCTCGGCCTCCTGCGCCATCTTGCGGTAGCGGTCTTCCTCGGTCTTCTCGAGCTTGGCGGCCTCTTCGGCCTCGCGCTGGGCGCGCGCAGCGGCCTCGGCGGCAGCGGCTTCTTCATCCGCTTTGCGCTGAGCCTCTTCTTCAGCTGACCTTCTCTCTTCCTCTTCGGCCTTGGCAACCTCTTCGGCCTCGCGCTTGACTCGAGTCTCTTCCTCGCGACGGCTGCGCTCTACTTCCTCTGCCTTGCGGCGCTCTTCTTCCTCGGCCTTGTATTTGACCTCCTCGGCCTCACGCTTCTTGGCTTCGGCGGTCTCCTTCTTCTTGCGCTCGGCCTCTAGCACGGCCTGCCGTTCCGCGATAAGCGGACCGAGGTCCTTGCGGATCTTGTCGACGTAGGCTTCAACCAGCGTGGACGCGTGGTTCTTCGCCGGTATCCTCATCTCCTGGAGCTGGTCGAGCAGCTCTTTGGAGCTCATGCCGAACTCCTTGGCCAGCTCGTGGACTCTCATGCTGGGCATAAGTACGCGTCACCGTCCTTGCTGCGAGGCCGGAAGCGCGTGCAGCGCCTCGTCGAACTCTCGTCTCAGTCTGTGTATGTCGTCCTCTTTCAAGCTCACTCTAAGGGAGGCGTCGAGCCTCTTTCGGCGGATAGCCGCGTCCAGACACTCCGTCTCCGGGCACAGGTAGGCTCCCCGCCCGTTGGCCTTTCCGCTCGGGTCTACTGAGACGTGGCCGTCGGACGTGCGTACGATGCGTACGAGCTCGCGCTTGTCGGAACCGGTAGCGCAGCCCACGCAGCTTCGCTGGGGTGTCTTCCGTGCTTTCCTCACGCCTCGGCGGCCTCCTTGTCGTGGATTCCGCAGTACACGCCACCGGGCCGCGCCTTGTTGCGGCAGCGCAGGCCGGAGCTGGTGAGCGCAACGCAGCGACCATCGAACTCCTCGTCGTGGCCGTCGGCCTCGCCACCGGTATGTGCGACCGTCGCAAGCCCCGCCTCGGCGGCCTGTGACTGGCTCTTGATGTCGATTCGCCAGCCGGTGAGCTTGGCTGCGAGCCGCGCGTTCTGGCCCTCTTTTCCGATAGCCAAGGAGAGCTGGTCGTTGGGAACGATAACCGTTGCGGTGTGCGAGTCGCCGTTGACGACCACCGTGGAGACCTTGGCTGGCGAAAGCGCGTTGGCCACGTAGGTCTGAGAATCGTCGTTCCAAGGAACCACGTCGATGCGCTCGCCGCGAAGCTCGCTCACGATCATGCGCACGCGCGAGCCTTTGGGGCCTACGCATGCGCCCACCGGGTCCAGACCGCTTTCGCGGCTCGAGACCGCGACCTTGGATCGCATGCCCGGCTCGCGGGCCACGCTCTTGATCTCGACGATGCCGTCATAGATCTCCGGCACCTCGAGCTCAAACAGCCGGCGTATGAGACCCGGGTGCGTACGCGAGACCACGATCGAGGGCTCATTGGCGGTCTTGCGGACCTCGATGATGTAGGCCTTGATACGCTGATTGTGGTCGTAGCGCTCGTTGTGCGGCTGTTCGCTCGGCGGCAGGAGCGCCTCGACGCCCTCGCGCAGCTTGATGAGCGTGTAGCGGCTGTCGGACTGCTGGACGGTGCCCGTTACGGACTCCCCGACCCTGTCCGAGTACTCGTCGTAGATCTTCTCGCGCTCGGCCTCGCGGATCGAGGACATGATCACGTTCTTGGCAGCCTGCGCGGCGATGCGCGAGACGTCCTTGGGCGTGATGTCCTTCTCCTCGAACTCCGGCTCCTCTTCCGTACCGCCTACGGGAATCAGTTCGTAGACGTAGATCCGGCCAGATTCCCGGTCGATCGTGACGCGGGTATCGTTCTCGAGATCCATAATGCGCTGGTATGTGGCTGCGAGCTGCTGCTCCAGCTTGTCGAGCATCTCGTATTCGTCGATGTTTCTCTCGCGGGCGAGCTGCCGCAAGGCATCCATCAGTTCAGAGCTCATCGGGTCTCGCGCTCCCTTCCTATCCGAAGTCCACTTCCGGCTTGAGTCGCGCCTTCTGCACCGACTCAAGCGGGATGCGGAACGTTGTGCCTTCGACATCCACAAGGAGGTCGTTGTCTTCCCTGCCAAGGAGGGTACCCGCGAAGTGCGAACGCCCATCGATCGGCGACGTCTTGATCGAGGCGTTCTCGCCGACGAATCGGTCGAAATGCTCCGGCTTGGTGAGCGGCCGCTCGATACCCGGTGACGACACCTCGAGCGTGTAGGTACTCGTGATGTGCTCATCCTCGTCCAGGACGTCCGAGATCCACTTGTTGGCTTCGCAGATGGCGTCGATATCGATGCCACCCTCTCGGTCGACGTAGACGCGCACGAGCGGCTGGTGGTGGCCGCCGGCGACTTCGACGGCAACGACTTCAAACCCGCGGCGAAGTGCCTCGGGTGTGAGTAGTGATTCGACTCGCTGCGCAAGTGCTGTCACGTTCACGACGGCCAACCTCCTCCCAGACGAAAAGAAGCGGGGGTTACCCACTTCTTGCAGGGACGTGCTGTACGAACACAGGGAGGATTCTACCACAGGTGGAAGGGCGGTCAAAAAGGAAGAATACGGCAGGGTATGAAGGGAAACGCGTCACCGTCGCCAGAGTGGCGCGTCTGCCGTGGTTGCCGGAGAATGGGGCCGTTGGGGAGATGGTGTCGCCGGGGTGCGGCACGGAGGAGGGAATCACTATGAACGCGTCCAAGAAGCTACTGCTCGTGTTGCTGGCTATTGCAGTCATGGTGGGTCTGCCCGGCTGCGGCGCCGTTGCCGAGAAGACCGTCGAGGAGACCACTGGCGTCAAGGTCGACGACAACTCCGGTAGCGTCGAGGTGGAGGGTGAGGACGGCACGAAGATGACCGTAGGCACCGCGGAGGGCGAGCTTCCCGAGGGCCTCCCGTCCGACGTGCCCGTCTACGACGGTGACGCTGTCGGGGGCGGAGTCTTCGAGGTTCCCGAGGCCAAGACCTTCTCGTTCAACATCATGACCAAGGACGACGTCAAGACCGTTGTGGACTGGCACCGCTCCGAGCTGGCGGACAAGGGGTGGAAGACCGACGCGCAAGGCAACCTGAGCGGCGACGAAATGGCGCTCATCCATGCGACCAAGGGCGACAAGCTCGACATAGTCGTGACGATCACCAAGGACGAATCGGGAGACACCTCGATCTCGTGCGTCGTGACCGAGAAGAAGTAGACGAGGCCTTCCCTGGCGACAGGCTACTCGGTCCAGTTCTCCGGCCTGTTCATGACGTCTGCGCAGATGACCGTTCCTCCGACGAAGCCGACCACGCCCGGACGAAGCGCGCGGACCATCCACGCGTCAGACACGACTGCAAGCGGAGCCAGGATGGAGATCGTGGCGGCACTCGGTGTTCCCTCGAGATGTGCCGCGGTGAACAAGATGTGTCCCACGGAGCGATCGTCCTCGCGGGCCAGAAGGGACAGAAGCGGCCGAGCGCTCGGATCGGCCAGCAGGTCGCGCACCAACTCGGCCTCCTCCTCGCGGCCGAAGGCAGCTCGTTCGACCGACAGCACCTCGTTCAGGTCCGTCTCGGAGGCTTTCTCTATGAGCATGTGTCGCTCCGTCTAGTAGTCGATTCGCGATTCCGGTCGCCTCGTTCTCGAGGATCACACTAGCCCACACTAGGCGTCACGGATCTTCCGGAGGTGCAGCAGGACAAACGATGCCTGCGTATCGACCGACGTGCCGATGACGGGAACCGAACGCGTCGGTCGGTGCCAGTAGTTCGGGCCCATTTCCACCAAGTCCTGCACGGCATTCGGAGTCAGCCGGATCGGGAACTCGATCTCGAGCCTGCTTTCGAGCGTGAAGTCGTCCGAGAAGCGCCCGAGAACCCGCTGCTCCTTGTCATCCTGGATCCCGATCAGGCCCAGTTCGTTTCTGAGTCCGGCAAGATGCGAGTCTGTGGGAATCGCTATGAGCGCGGAGCCGCCAGGCTCCAGGACGCGTGCGAACTCCAGGGGGTTCCGAGGTGCGAACACGTCAAGGAGGACGGCAACGGAGTTGGGCTCAACGTACAGACGCCGATTCGTGTCCGCTACGAAGAACAGTACAACCGGATACCTCTTGGAAGCGACCTTGGCAGCGTGCTTCGAGAGGTCGGCTCCGAGCAGTACCGCATCCGTCGATGAGGGGAGCTGAGGCGCCAGGCCGCCAATGTAGTACCCGTCCCCGCAGCCGACCTCAAGCACGCACGGCGGGCGTGGATCATGCGAAGTCTCAAAGTCACGCGCTTCGAGGATTCGTGCGGTCATACTGATGGTGGCGCTGCGGAGCGGAAGATAGTGGCCGGTCTCCAGGAACCTCCGTCGGGCCCGTAGCATGACCGGCTCATCGCCGTCGACGCCCCGAGTCCTGTGTTGTGGCGGCAGGAGATTGATGTAGCCTTCTTTGGCCAGATCGAACGTGTGGCCGGTGGGGCAGCGAAAGGTGGAGTAATCTCTCTCCAGCCGGCGCTCGCACACGGGACATGCGAGCGGATATCCACTTCCTGTTCTTTCGCCCATCGAATCCTCTATCTCGCTCCGCCCAAGGGAGCGCGGGTCAGGCAGCGGTAGAGCTACGTTTGACGGATAGCCTGCGAGCGAAGCGAGTCAGGTGGATCCGTTTGTTAGCACCCCGTGAAAAGGGGTTCAACGCGACACACTAGCCGGACCTGCTTATGCTTCGAAGTCCGCGCCCTCTTCCGATTTCACCATCTTGAAGAAGTCACATCCGGCGCAGCTCATCATCTTCTGGGAGAAGGTGCCTTGGACTTCGCCGTCGCAGAACGTTCCTGCGATCTTCCAGCAGAAGCGGCCAGCCGCGTGTCCACCGTTCTTGCCGTCACGCTTCTCGGTGACCGCCGCAGGGCAGACGCCGAGCTCCTTCTCGCGTAAGCCCCCAGGTTGACGACCGCATTCCTTGTGCTCCCAGCAGTTTGCTTTGTCCATGCGGGACCTTCCTTCCGAGACTTTCCTTCGTGAGCGTAGCTCGTTGCGCCCGGTCTTGCCAGGAGGCAGCACCGCCTGTCCGTGGTGAGGGTCGCACCCGCTCATGTTGATTCTACCTCGCGCCGTCCGCTCGACGCCGGGGTTCGACACGCGCCTTCGTCTCACTAGCCTGAGTAGATGAACCACCAGATGCGGTCGATGGACGCGGTGAAGGCCCCGCCGAGCAGGAGGACACACGCCGTCGCGGCCGCAGCACCGCGCGACACCCGCAAGCGTCCGAGCGCCAGGGTGGCGACCAGGAGCACCACACTCAGGGCCAAGAGCGGGAGCCCGGCGAACAGGAAGATGCCGGCCATGTCGCTGTTGGTGCCCCTCAGTAGCCAGGTGGTCACGGCGTCAGTCAGAAGCGATGCGAGCCCGAAAGCGAGCGCCCACCACGCGAGACGCGCTGCGACTCGCGCTGACGTCGATACCGGGTCACCCTCGCCAGCCCGACGGCCAAACTGGTGGCGCAGGAAGAAGAGGACGCCTGCGCACACGAGAGGAGTGCCCAACCACAAGGCGAGAAGGTAGATCAGCACACCCATGCATCATGCCCTTCCGCGGGTGTTCAGGGCACACCTGCCTGCACGCAAGAACGATGGAACACTTCGTGGACGCGCTGTGTCAACGTTGTAGAGCTTGACCTGTATCCGAGGCCTGGCCTTGGCCTCGGCTCGGCCCGCGCTCCTGGGCCGAGGATATCAGGTCGAAGCTCGGGTCAGGTGTCTCCCGCTTGGCTCCGAGCGCGGAAGTGTTCCATGAACTGCGCCGGTGAGAGTACCGCGACGCCCGATCGCGCGTCAGGCGGAAAGTGCGCGAGATTGCCCGTCACCAGGCAGTCGGCACCGCACGCGAGGGCGACTTCCAGGAACGGCTCGTCATCCGGATCCGACAGGCGCCGGTCGAGCGGAGTGGAGGCGACGACCTCGCTGCGGAAGTCGATGTAGTCGAGAAGGGCCGCGACCGCATCTGAGTCGAACCCGAACCTGGGTCGCGCGAGCACGTCATCATACTCCGCGAGGATGCGTGCGTCGAGACACAGGACGACGGCGCCGGACGAGACCATCCGGACGATCTCTCCGGGAGGTCCGAAGGGCGAGAGAAGCCCAGAGACCAGCACGTTGGTGTCGAGAACGATCCTCAACGCGCGCGAGCCTTGCGGACCGCCGCGATCTCGGTGTCGATATCGTCTGCGGAAATCGCGTCGGCTCCTCGTGCGACCGATCGCCGCTGTATGCTGGCGACCGCGTCGACGGCACGCGACTGGCGGAAGGCCGCGAGGGATTCCTCGAGGTTGGATTCGTTGACGGCGGCCAGGATAGCGACAGGGCGGCCGTTGCTCGTGATGACCATCTCGCGCTCATCCGGCAGATCGCGCCAGATATCGGCCGACTTGCCGCGCAGGTCACGAACACTGATGAACTTCATGGTGTACCTCCAATCGTGCCTCCATTGTGTACACGGATGTCACCCGTGTCAACAGAGAGGCGGTCATGGGAGGACATCAACGTGTTACGGCATGAGCGGCGGGTTTGCGCCGCTCATGTTGATTCTATCTCGCGCCGCCAACGATGCCGTGGTTAGATGCGCGGCGACTCGCCGTCTACACGGTAGGAGTTGCGGAGTGCTAGCGCCAGAGGGGCGAGAAGACGGCCCACAGCGCAATGCCCACCACGACACCGGCCGCGATGAGGAAGAGCAGACCGTTGCGGTGGTCCTGGATGATCACGCTCCAGTTCCAGAGGCGATTCGTCAGGCTGTCCACCAGCGGCTGTCCTGCCTCGAGCTGTGAGGCGGTCTTCTCGAGCTCCGTCCGCAGCTCTGGGCGGAACTCGGGATCCGGGTCCGGGCCACCGTAGTGCCACAGACGGAGAAGGTCGAACGCTTCTTCGAGGCTGGGGTCGCTCGATTCGGGCCAGTCCGAGGAGGCGCGACGGAGAAATATGTCCTCATCCAGCGAGCGGCGAATGACCCTGGCGACCCGCTGATAGTCGCTCCGAGCCCGGCGTGTGACATCTGCATGCTCGTCGCTGGGATTCAGGTCGGCTCCTGACAACGCATCTCCTCAGACTGCGTCCATGCCGCTGCATCTTGTCTGGTTGTGTTGGCCGGCCCGAATCCGCGTATAACGTG
>JAUXNU010000210.1 GCA_030682655.1 Actinomycetota bacterium
GGGGGGTGGTCAAGGTCGTTCTCGATGTCGACGGCGAGCACTTGCGCGTTCTGGTGATCGACCACGGGGCCGGCGTTCCGCCCGACCGGGAGGATGTTCTGTTCGAGCTCTTTGGCAGGGCGGATGCCTCTGACAGTGCACGGACGTCTGGCCTCGGCCTCGGGCTTCCGATCTCGGACCGATTGCTCGCGCGCATGGCGGAAACATCACCTACCTGAGAAACCCTGAAGGGGTCGGCAGCACCTTCGTCTTCACGCTGCCGCGGAGGGGTGTCACGGACAAGGCGGCCCCGGCTGCAGTGCGCATCGTTTCGGGACCTGACGACGAGACAAGGAGCGGCGAGCAAACATGGGCGATGCAATGAACTCGGGGGGACCAGTTCGCAAGACGTGGCAGGGCACGATACTGATCGTCGACGACAACGTGGAGCTCGTCCGAGGACTGACCACGCTACTGAGCAATGACGGCTACCGTGTTGACTCGCTGTCCAGCGGAGCGACCGTGGCGGAGTCGGTTGCGGTCAACAAGCCGGACCTCGTGGTGCTAGACGTGATGATGCCGGTGGTCGATGGGTGGGAGGCTCTTGCGCGCATACGCGACAACAGCGCCAACGACCGTCTCCCCGTCATGATGCTTACTGCCAAGGGGACCGAGGATGCCAAAGTGAAGGGCTTCGGCCTTGGCGCGGATGACTACCTGTCCAAACCTTTCTCGGTGCGGGAATTCCGCTGTCGCGTCGAGGCGCTTCTGAGGCGGACGCGCCTGGTTGATGTCGACGCCGACGAGAAGTTCCCGGTCGTCGTGGATTCGGGCACGGAGTTCGTCGACGCCAAGGACGTGGTCTACATCGAAGGCGTGCGCAACTACACGTACATTCACACGTTCGACGCGCGCTTCCTTGGCAGGTTGTCTCTCGGTGCGGTGGAGGGGCGGGACGTGTCCGGGTTCATGCGCGTGCATCGCTCCTATATCGTTCGCCTTGGCGCGGTGAAGGGATATCACTGGGCGTCGAAGTCGTCCTTCAAGTTGGTGCTCAACGATGCTGAGGGGACGAGTATCCCGGTCAGTCGCAAGCTCGTGACCCAGGTCAAGAGCTGTCTTCCTCGGTAGATTCGCACGTCGGGACGGCGCGGTCCGTGCGCGTCGGGCGCTCTTGCACGGGTGCAGGTGCTAGAATCGTCGGCAATCTCGCGCGAGCAGGCGCGGGAGTCCCCAGATGCAGGAGGCTCGGCGATGCGCATTTGCGTTCTTGGCGGTGGACCTGGCGGTTACAGCGCGGCTTTCGAGGCGGCTCGTCTTGGCGCTGACGTGACGCTCATCGAGGCGCAACGTCTCGGCGGGACGTGCCTGAATTGGGGCTGCATCCCGACCAAGACGATCCTGCGCTCCGCCCACATTGTCGCGGACACGCGTCAGGCCGAGGAGTTCGGCTTAAGTGCTGCGGTCGCGAGTGTCGATGTCGGCCGGCTTCGTGCACGCAAGGAGGGCGTCGTCGACGAGCTCGTCGGCCAGATCGAAGGCAGCGCGAAGCGGCTCAAGGTCCGTGTGGTCGCCGGTTCCGGTCGGCTTGTGGCTCCCAAGGTCGTGGAGGTCGCGCTGGCCCAGGGCGGCGCGGAGACGATCGAAGCCGACGCGGTGATCCTGGCCACCGGCTCTGCCGTGTTCAAGCTCCCGAATATCGATCATGACATGGAGGGCATCTGGACGAGTGACGACGCCGTTTCGCTGTCGGAGATCCCCAAAGACATCATCATCATCGGCGGCGGCGTGATCGGCCTGGAGTTCGCATGCGCGTACGCTGCGTTCGGCTCCAAGGTCGTGGTGGTCGAGCTCATGGAGCAGGTCCTTCCCGGCAACGACAAGCGCGTCGTCAAACTCGTTCAGGCGAAGCTTGAGGAGATGGGCGTCGAGTTCCACCTCGGCGACGCCGTCGAAAGCGTCGAGCGCGTGGGCGATCGCATGCGCGCGACTCTGCGCAGTGGAGCCGTGCTCGAGAGCGCCATCGTGATGAGCGCTGTTGGGCGTATTCCGAACTCCGCGGGACTCGGCTACCCCGAGGCCGGTATCGAGATGGACCGGGCTGCGGTCAAGGTCGACGAGCACTACCGGACGAACCTTCCCGGCGTCTACGCAATCGGCGACCTCGTCGGCGGGATGATGCTCGCTCATGTCGCCGAGGAAGAGGGCGTGGGCGCGGCGCGCAACGCAGTCGCGGAACTCCGCGGCGAGTCCCCACACGAGACAGTTCGGCTCGACTGCATCCCCGCGTGCGTCTACACGTTCCCGGAGGTCGCTGTCGTCGGATCGTCTCGCGATTCCGCCAAGGAGCGCGGTATCGACGCGGTGCAGGCCGTCGCGAAGTTCGCAGCCAATGGGAAGGCCCTTGGCGAGGGCGAGGGCGACGGATTCGTGCAGCTCGTGGCGGAGAAGGGCACCGGTCGCATCATCGGCTGCCAGATCGTCGGCCCGCATGCGGTCGAAATCATCCACGAAGTGGCGCTCGCGATGGCTCGCGATCTCACGGTGGATGCGATCGCGCACATGGTGCACGCGCACCCGACGGTGAGCGAGGTTATCCGGTTTGCGGCGGCTGACGCGGCTGCCAAATGCGGCTTGTAGGCGTTCTGGCCCGGTGCCATCGGGGATTGACTGGCGTTGTCCTCGGTGTACATGCTGGTACCGCCGCATCGCGGTGGTCGCATTCATGGAGGACGGGGAGGTCAACCCAATGGCACGTATCCTTGCACGCGCACGTCGCACGCTGGGACTCGCACTTAGGAAGCGTCAAACAACAAGTAGGAGATTGGCTGGTGATGTCGAAGTAAGATCGTATGATCAACGAGCATGCGATCGGAGAGCGCTATCGGGCGCTCGCGGGAGAGTTCGATGAGAGACGTCGACGCCTGTGGGC
>JAUXNU010000211.1 GCA_030682655.1 Actinomycetota bacterium
GGGGGGTCTTCCAGTCACTCCTAGCCCAGCAGCTGCTCAACAAGTTCGAAGGCTACAAGTGTCGCGGGAATGATCGTCGCGAGCCAGACTGCCCATGAAAGGTCGCGGTACCTGATCAGCGCTACTGCGCCCGTCACGAGAGCGGCCAACATCACGAGGAAGTTCACCGCGCCGACGACGTTCAGATTCCCAATAGTGAACGCCGCGGATTCGATCACGGTTGACATCAGCAGGACGAGCACGATACCTACGAGAAAGACCGTAGCCGCCGCGCGGCCAATCGGCGTGGAAGGTAGCCCGAAGAATCCCCCAGGCGTCGACAGTGCACCTTGGTGAGTCGACACTTCTGTCACCCCCTTCTGGATAGAGGGCCTGTTCCCTCAGTACTGTATACCGCCGCCCTGAACCGTCGAGACCGTTGGAAGACTGATGGCGAGAGACGATGAGGCCCCGGCGACATCGCCGGGACCTCCGAGGTTGCTGGTGGGCCATGGTGGACGAGTTTCGAATCCAGGGCATGGGCTGTGCGCTGCGGCGTCTCAGCGAGCGCCACCCTCCCGCATGACTACCGATGTGCTTGCCCAACCCCGCACGCCGAGCGCGCCCGAACACCCGCGAGACTGCGCACAGCCCCTGATCACCACTTGGGTATGTCCCTTCTGAGCGGAGTGACCAACGAAACAGTCAGATACTGACAACGGCACCGGCCGGAACCCCACCTCCAGATAGGCGAACTCCATGTCACGTGGCCGAGTCAAGCGCCATCGGCTTCATCGCTCACTGGATGAGCGTCGGGCTGCCTCGCTGTCTGGCACCAGCGAAGGAACATACGGTCCAATATGGCAAGGAGACTACGGGGCTTCGAGTAGCGAGAGTCTTGTAGCGCTGATGGCGAAGGCCGAAGAGGCGATCGCCGCTCTCGTTGAGGAATATGCACGTCTGTCCCGGGATGCCTGGATTGCCTCCGTCCTCCTCGTGACAGTGGGTGTGACGATCGCTCTTCTCGAAGGGCCACCCGTGACTCCGAGTTCGCTCACGACCATGAGTGTCTTGGCCCTCGGGCTAGTCCTAGGTCTACGGGCGCTTGCCCTGCGCGTCGCGGTGGCCCTCCGAGGTGCGACAGCTCGCGGCCTGGTTCATGTGTTCTACCTGTCTGTGCGGGACTTCGCACCAGAACGCTCACCCGCGCAGCCGGAGGCACTTCGCGATGAAGGGTTCCTTCTGCTTGCCGCGTATGTCGAAGGCCACTGGTCCTTCCGTGCCGCTCTTCGACGCAGGTCGGTCATCCTGTAGCACGTGACCTTGCGCATCGGCAAGGGGCGCGCCGCGCGAGACCTCTCGTTGCCGTCCACAGTCGACGGCCGTGAAACCACAACGGTCCCGAACCGTGAGGCTCGAGACCTGTGGTGTTGGTGGGCGATGAGGGATTTGAACCCCCGACTTCCTCCTTGTAAGGGAGGCACTCTCCCGCTGAGTTAATCGCCCGTTCGACGTGCGAGAGACATTCTAGCAGGGACGGACGCAGCAAGCCGCAAGCGCCACCCCCGCGTGGTGCCCCCAGAAGAATTCGAATCTCCGTTTCCGCCCTGAGGGGGCGGCGTCCTTGGCCACTAGACGATGGGGGCGCGACGCGCAGCACTCACACTACTCCACCGTATCGGCATGGATCCCTGCCAAAGAAAGGAGGCCCGCGGCGGCCACGGCGGCAAGCAGGGACGATTCGTGGGGCCCTCCGCAGCCCCTACTGCGTGCTGGCCTCGATATGACACGACCCGCAGAACGACTCGCTGTGACACTCCCAGCAGCGGACCGAGCCCTTGTCTTGGACGTCGGCCGGATGGCGCTCGAGCCAGTCGAGCTCGTGGTTCACGTGGCACTTCTTGCAGTCTTCGGTCCTGTGGCACGTGAAGCAGACCCGCGTGTCTGCCTGGGCCCGCTGCCGGTGGTCACGCAGCCACGCGTCGCGAGGGTCGTGGGATGGCGGCTTCTCGGCGTGGCACTCATCGCAGAACTTCAACCCGAACTCGTGACACTGGAAGCAGGACTCGTTGCCGACCGCAAGCGCTTCGACGCCGTGCGTCTGCATCCAATCGTCCTTCTTGTGCTTGGCGGTCCACGGCAAGGTCCTGCCGCCGTGACAGCCCCTGCACTCCTCGGGGTCGATCACATGCGAGAGGTAGGGCTGCGCATGTCGATACGCACTCTGTCCGGAATGGCACTTGATGCAGTCGACGTCCAGATCCCCGGGCTTCATGGGCGAGTCCGGCTGCAGGCCAGGGAAGGGCGAATGGCACCGCTCGCAGAACCCCACATCGACAAGGCGCACCACGTATTCGTTCGTGCGCTTCTCGAGACTGATGGTTCTGTGACAGTCGTGGCAGACGAGTCCGGGCAGGAGCTCGTTGGTCAGGTGGATACGGTGGAGCGGCAATGTCGACTCGTCCTTGGATCCGTGGCAGGCGACGCACTTCTCCATCGAGACCTTCAGGGCATCGTGGTGCAGCAGGACGAGGTCGGCCTCGGACGTCGGCAAGATGCGGTATCGCAACTTCTCGAGATGCATCTTCCAGGTGAACGCGGGGCTCTCAGCGGGCGAGCCCGTCATGAGACTTGTGACGACTAGCCCAACGAGCAGCAGGGACGCCAGCGCCAGCCTGCTCCACGCGCGTCGCATGTCGTCGGACCGTCGCACCGTCTTCATTCCAGCGCGCCAAGGACGCTCAGAACAACGAGCCCCGCCACCAGCAGACCACCAAGCGCCAGGGCGACCGGGCGCCGCGCGTAGGAGCGCTCGGGATTCCGGTCGGTCCATGGAACGAGGATCAAGAAGCCTATGCCGAGGATCACGAGCAGCCTTCCCACCGGGGGACGAACGATTCGCAGGAACTCCGAGACGGCCAGGAAGTACCAGTCCGGCTTGGAGCCTGCGGGCATAACGGTCGCGGCCGGGTCCGCCTTGATGTCGAGCTGTGCGGGCATGAAGGCCGTAAGCACCACATAGAGGGAGAGCAGCAGAATCACCGAGGTGAGGCCGGCGATTGCGTTGCGCGAGAAGAACGGGGTGGCGGGACGGTCTTCCGATTCCTCGGCGGAGTCCTCCGGGTGAGTCTCTGCTTGCTTCAAGTCAGCCACCACGTGCCTCCTACAACGGCCCGGATATGCCCTGCTTGCGGACCATCCAGAAGTGGGCGGCCAGCAGGATCCCGACGGCGAGCGGCAGGACCACCACGTGCAGCGAGAAGAAGCGCGTCAGCGCTGGTGCGCCGATCGTTGACCCGCCAAGGAGAACCCCGGCAAGGGGGTCGCCGACGAGCGGGACCTGCCTGACGAGATCGACTATCACGGTCGCCCCCCAGAACGCCTTCTGGTCCCACGGAAGCAGGCGGCCGGTGAGACCGAAAGCCATGGTCACGACGAGCAGGAAGACGCCGACGACCCAGTTGAACTCGCGCGGGTGCTTGTACGAAGCGGTTATGAACACGCGCAACATATGGACGACCAGGAAGACCACCATGAGCGTGGAGCCCCACGCGTGCGTCGTGCGGATGAACCACCCGTAGTCAACGTAGTTGGAGATGTAGAAGACGCTCGAGTAGGCGCGCTCCGGCGTGGGCTGGTAGAAGAACGTCAGGAAGATCCCAGTTAGCAGCTGGAATACGAATACCGTGAAGGTCAGGCCTCCGAAGCAGAACCAGAACCTGCGCGCATGATCCGGGACTGACTCGCCGAGGACCTTGCTGCGCATGCGGTCCGTGAAGTCGAACCGCCTGTGACTGTTCACGGCATGTCCCCCGGGTGTGTGGTCGCTGGCTCTAGCTTCCGAGTCCGCTCAGACTCATCGGCCGAGCGGCAACGGAACAGATGCGCTCCATGCGCGCGGCGAGGTAGAAGGCGATCCCCGCGACAAGCATAGGAACGATAAGGACCGTAGCCATCACGAGCCAAACAACCGGCTCCCAGACGACAACGAACCCCCATACGAGCACCGCAGCCGACCCGGCAAAGAGCAGCAGCGACGCCACATCCTCGCGCCACAAGCCCACGCCGAAGACGACGACTGCGGCGGTGAACGGGTATGCAGCGCTACCTACGGACTCAAGGACCGAAGCATCCTGGAACGCAAACCGGCCTGCGTAGGCCGCGATGATCCAGAACAGCCCGCCGCCGATCACAAGAAACTGAGCGATCATACGCTCCACGTTCATGCGGTCAGGTCTACACACCGTTTCTCGCGCCATCTCGGTCCTCCTCGCCATCGCTGTCGGGGGAAGACAACCCCTCGACTGGCCTGGCTTGAGCATAACCTCATGACATGAGTGTCAGGTCCATGTTCGATTAAGGTTGTGTTAGCGCCACGCACGAACTCCGGGTCTCCCGCGGCTACTGCCGCCGGGATAGGTCGAACCGGAAGCGCGCGCCTTCTCCGGACCGCGACTCCACGCCGATCACGCTGCCGTGGCCTTCGACGATCTCGCGCGCGATGGCGAGACCGAGACCCGCGCCGCGCCGTCCCACAGTGGCGACCTTCTCTCCACGGTAGAACCGCTCGAACAGGCGTGGTATCTCCTCGGCAGGTATGCCGGGACCTGTGTCGCGCACCTCGAGCGTGACGCGGTCGTCGTGAGGACGCGCGTCGAGCGAGATCGTGTCGCCCCGGCCTGAGTGTTTGATCGCGTTGTCAACGAAACCGATGAGGACCTGCACGATCTGGTCCCTGTCGCACCACACGTCGACATTCTCGAGTCCCGGCGCGATATCGAGGGTGACGTCGGCTGCAGAAGCCAGCGGCTGCATGATGGCAGCGGCAGAATCGAGCAGCCCGCCCACGTTGTGCGGACGGATGTCGAACTGCATCCGACCGGCGTCGATCTGCGCGAGCGTGAAGAGGTCGGCCACGAGCCGGCTCAGCCTCTCGACCTCCGACTGCATCGTGCTCAGAAACTCGTCGCGAGTCACAAGGTCATCCTTGGCGCCGCCGTCGAGAAGCTCCAGGAAGCCCTTCATCGCCGCGATCGGCGTGCGCATCTCGTGGCTGGCGTTGGCGATGAACCGCCGCTGCGCCTCGGCCGCCAGCACCTCCTCGGTCACATCGTGCAGAAGCAGCACGGCGCCTTCAGCGCTCTCCCCCTGACCCGTCGGCGCGCAGTGAAGCATCACGTGGCGCTCACCCAGTCGAACGGTGTCAACCGCGGTGTCGCCCGCCAGGCCGCGCTCAACGACAGCGAGCAACTTGCGCTCCAGAATCACATCGCTGACCACCTGGCCAAGGAGGTCCTCGGCACGCATCTTGAGGATGTGCTCGGCTGCGGGGTTGATGATGCGGACGATTCCGATCCCGTCGACGGCGATCACGCCTTCCGCGAGCGACTCGACCACCGTGACGATCTCACGCTCGCGTTCCTTGAGCGCGTCGAAGACCTCGCCGAGCTGTTCGGCCATGCGGTTGAAGACGCCCGCGAGGCCCCGGACCTCGTCGGGGACGAACCCCTGGGGAAGCCGCTGTTCAAAGTCGCCGTCTGCGATTGCGTTCGCCGCCCGAGAGAGCATTCGCACTCGACGGCTGATGATGTCGGAGAACGCCAGGCCGAGCAGCCCCGCGACCACCAGCGCGATCCAGAGCGAGCCCCACAGTCGCCGCCACGCCGCATCGAGGGTCTCGCTGCTCGTGTCGGTCGATCGCGCCACCACGACCACGCCCACGCGACGATCCTCGTCGGAAAGCACCGCCTGCCCAGCGAGCGCACGACCCCCGTCGCCCAGGCTCACGAAGACGTAGGGTTCAGCGTCGGTGAGTCCCGCCAGGCGCGCGCGCTCGATCTCCTCGGCAGGTACGCTCAAGGAACCCTGCACGTGCACCGGGTCCCCGTCGAGCTCGAACACCCAGATCGTGTCGCCAAGAACCCCGGCGAGCCTGTCGCTTTGCGCCCGGATGTCGTAGAGCCGTTCGACGGTCAGGGGGAAATCGGGGGCCAGAACGCCCGTGAGCACCGATGCGTCGGAGGCGATGCCCCGGCGCTCGATCTCGAGCAGTGTGTCGCGCAGACCCGTGAGCACCGACACCGAGAGAATCGCAGTCGCGACCACTATGACGATGACGAACAGCGCCGTCTGCCATAGCCGGATCGAGATCCTCATCGCCGCGCCCTACGGCTCACGAAGCCGGTAGCCCAGACCGCGCACGGTGAGCAGGTACTCCGGCTCCTGGGGGTCGGGTTCGATCTTCTCCCTGATGTTGTGGACGTGAACGTCTACTGCCCGCTCGTCGCCGACGATGTGGTCGCCCCAGAGGGCCGCCAGGATCGCCTGACGCGAGTACGCCTTGCCCGGCTGGCGCGCAAGCATGAGCAGGATGCGGAACTCGGAGCTCGTGAGGTGGACGGGGTCGCCGCGCAGGTACGCCTGATGGCTTTCAGTATCGATCGTGACGTCCCCGATGACGACCTTCTGGGCCGAGGAGGCGCGATGCGAGAACTCGGTCCTTCGCAGCTGCGCCTTGACGCGGCTGACGAGTTCGCGCGGGGAAAACGGCTTGACAACGTAGTCGTCGGCGCCGAACTCGAGCCCGAGCACCCGGTCGACCTCTTCGCTGCGGGCCGACAGCATGATGATCGGAACGTCGCTACTCTCACGAACCTCGCGGCAGAAGTCGAGCCCGGACTTGCCGGGCAGCATGACATCGAGAATCACGACGTCGGGAGCGGCGGCCTTCATGTGTGCTTCTGCCTCGACGGTGTCCTGCGCAACATCCACGATGTAGCCCGCGCTCTCGAGCGCGTACTTGAGCACCTTGATCATCGACTCCTCGTCGTCAACGACGAGAACCCGTTGTGGTGTCATGCCTGCTCCTCGGGACCGGTATTTCATGCCGTCCTCACAAGTGTTCCCAGAATCGACCAGTTCCACAACCTGCAGGTCCTCTGCACGGTACGACAGCCGCGTGCGGCCAGCTCCGCAAGGAAGGCCCAATGTGACTGTTCTCAGCAAACCATCATTTTGTTGGCGTCGGATTAAGGTCGTGCCAAGACCCGCCAACAATCGTCATTTCGTGGGTGAGGGTGCGGTAGATTCCAGTAGGAAAGCTCGCCCGAAGGAGGAAGCAATCATGGTACTCACCATACTCGGAATCCTGCTCGAGCTGGTCGCGATCGCGGGAGCGTTCGTGCTCCTGCTAGCCGTGCCGGTCACATTCGGTCTGCTGGCATACTCGTGGGTCAAGGACCTGGACCACGGGGACCCCACGCCCAAGAGCCCGGCCCGCAGGTTCTCTGCTCGCGTGGCCGCCTAGCCGCTCCGACACTGCTCGACTAGCGATCGGCACTCGCGACCTGGCCGATCAGCCAGCCGCGCACAAGTCGCCCTGTTCGCCGCACGCGATCCGGCTGCACGTGAGAAGCCGTGTCGCGTGCGGTGTGATATACGGGGTCGCTCCTCCACTGGAGCCACGCCGAGGAGATGCCCGCGAACTCGAACGCCTCGTGGTCGCTCCAGCCGGTTGAACTCGGGTCCTTCAGGTACGGCAGCGGCTGGTCGCAGTAGGCCGCCCACTCACGCAGACCTCGCACGGTCGCCATCGATGCGGCCCCGAGGTTGCGCACGTTGAAGGTTCCGCCGTACCCCACCATGTCGATCGAAACCATCGATGTGATGGCCTTCTTCTGTGCCGAGGACAGCGCCGAGACGTAGTATCGCGACCCGAAATGGTGGTCCGCCGCCGTCTTGCCGGAAATCTCTTCCGCTCCAAATGCTACGAAGCGCACGGTGGGCAGCGGAGTCTCCGCGAGCGCGAGATTGCGCGCCAGTTCGAGCGTGACCCCGACGCCGGACGCATTGTCGTTGGCGCCGGGCGAGGGCGACTTCGTGTCGATATGCGCTCCGAGCACGATCACACCCGGTAGCGAGCCGGGCAGTTCCGCCACAACGTTTCGCGAAGTCCTGTCGCCCGGTATCGAGAACGTCTGCGTGGTGATCGCGTAGCCGAACGACGCAAGCTGCGAGGCCACGTAGTCGGCCGCTTTGCGTTCCGCCGAGGAGCCTGCTGTGCGTACGCCCAGACCGGCGATCGCCCGCACGTGGTCCATCGCACGGCTGTGCGAGAAGTACGGCGCGAGCAAGGCGTGCGCGGTCTCGGTCCGGACGTGCGGCGGAACCGTCGCCGGGCCGCCGAAGAATGTGAGCGCATGTACCTGCTGCCGGGCGCTCCACAACCGCCCCGCAACCACGTTCGGCACGCGGTCGGCGGCGAGCAGGAGCGTGGGCGACGCGCGCTGCGCGGCGAGCACGCTTCCTGCGAGCGCGTCGGCGGGGGTCACGCCGGAGGCGAAGGTCGGCCCCGCCCAGGAGAAGCCCGCATGTGCGACAGCGTAGTCGGCGAGGCCGACCGAGACCGCGTAGCGGTCTCCCCCGCCGACGCGCGTGAGGTGCGAAGCGCCGAACGCGCCGCGCAGCGCGCTTTCGGTCGCGAGCGGCACCGAGGTGCTCCCGCCCGCGATCACGACGTCGGTCACGCCGTGCGCTTTCATGGCGGCGATGACGGGGCCGTTCACCCGCCCGGGCGCGGTCAGGTAGATCGGCCACCCCTCTGCCGCCGCTAGCGGAGCACATGAGAGCGCGTCGGCGAACGTCCGCCCGGTGACGACGAAACCGGTCCCGACGGCGGTGCCGCGAAGCGCCCGGGTCTCCTCGGCCACGCGCAGCGCAACGGCGTAGCGGTCGGAGCCTCCGAGACGCACGACCGTCGCGGCCGGCAGCGCCGCCCGAACGCGCGATTCGATTCCCGGCTTCATCGAGGTCTTCCCGCCAAGGACGTAGACCCGCGACGGCTTGAGCCGCATGAGCTCCTGCACGACCATGTCCGGGATCACGTCGTGGTATGTGAGCAGAATCGGGCCGTCGGCTGCACCCGCAAGCGCCGAGCCGCCGAGCGCGTCGGCCCATGCCGTGCCGTTGGCCAGAACGGCGGCCGTCGAGGTGGCCGGGTAGCTCGCCTTGGAGACGGCGACAGCGGTGCTGTAGCGCGACTTGCCGTAGAGCACATCCGTCACGATGGCGGCAGCCGGACGGGGTGCGGCGAGCAGTGCGGTCGCAACCAGCGCGACGACAGCGAGCAGCCTACTGGGGCGTGCGCCCACGAGGGCCTCCCTTCACGCCGCGCCACACGAGCGCGAACCCGCCAAGGATTGCAGCGATTCCCGGGCCAGGCAGGACGAGCATCGGGATCCCGACGGCGATGAGCAGCAGGCCGAGGACGATCGACCCACAACCGTGCTTGCGCTTCGTGCCGCTGCGCGGTTCTCTCTTGCCGACTTCGCTCATGGCCTCAGCTCGTATCTCCGTGGACCCAGCCGCACGATCCGCCCTTCGCCCTCGCGGCGGCGCACTTCGGCGGCCACGATCCGCGCAATCATCTCGCGTTCTTCCGACGTCCGCATGCGACCCCGGCGCGCGCGCGGGCTCTCGGCCCGGCTCGCAAGCGCTCCCACCGCCGCACGGCGTGTGCGCTGCCAAGTCCCGTAGTCGTATGCGCGATTCACAGCCCGGTCGTCTCCTCGAGCGCGGACAGCCGCCCGCTGACCTCTTCTTCGGCGGCGCGGCGCCGCAGGTAGTCCATGTCGATGTCGGGCACAGTACTCAGAAGCGTCCCCGCCCAAGCGCATGACTCCTCGTCAGCCCAGTGTACGCATGCGCACAGACGGTCCACGATCAGGTCTTCAATGCCAAGGACGTGCGCCCGAACCCCGCGCACGTCCACGGTCGCGACATGCGCTAGCTGCTCGGCGCCAAGCGCCCCGCCCGGAGCCTCGATGAGAAGGGCGAGTGCATCGTCGTACCAGTGTCGGCCCTTTCGCAAGAAGCCCCACCCCGAGAGAACCTGCGCGAGAGGCTCGGATGCACCGGCGACGTCGATGTCCATCGTGGCGTAGCCGCCTGCCGTGTAGAATTCGACCGCGTTGCCACCAACAATGACCGGCGCGGGCCATCCGAGCGACTCAACAGCCCGCGTGAGAAGCCCGACGAATGCCATGCGCCGGGCAACGGAGTCTTCGAGACCCGTGAGCAACCGCTCGAGGTCGCCGCGCGACGGACTTGCTGTACTCTCGCGGGCAAACGTGGCCGGGGACGCGGCTGTTGCGCGCGACGATAACCATGCCTCGAGGTCCGACGGGCGCACCCGCCACAACCGTCCGACCTTGACCGCCGGCAGATCGCCGCCGCGCACTTTGTTGTACACCGTGCGCTCGGTGACGCCGAGATACTCGGCCACTCGGGCAATGTCCCACAGCTCTTCCATAGGAACATAGTAGCATCAATAGGAAACCATAGGAACTTCGGAGACGCAGGACCCACTCGTCGACAAGCTTCCGACGTAGTCTTCCCCTACCCCCGCGGCGGGAAGGGCAACTCGCGCTTGAGCCTCTCGGCAAGCTGACTGGCGACCGCAGAATCCGGAGCGAATCCCTCGGCGAACTCGTACTCCCCACTCTGCGTGACGACGCGGATGGTCCCCCGCGAGAACGTCCAGAACGTGGTCCGCTTGCCCTTGCCGGACTCGCCGCCAACGAACCGGATGTCCTTGAGCTCTCCCACAGGCACCGTCAGCCGTCGAAGCGTGACTCCAAACACGGTGCGCACCACGACCAGCCGGTCCGAAAGCACGAGAGCCCGCTCCCGACCGAGGACCGCGTAGAGCGTGGGCCCGAGCGATATCGCCGCAAAGATGAGCCCGGCCAGGAAGATGAGCGGCACGCCGGAGTCGAACGAGCCATAGATCCAGACGCCCGCCACCACGAGGCCCAGGAGCTCGCCGAAGTCGCGCCGCACCGGCACCGGGAATTCGAACTTGGCCGAGGAGAAGCGCACGCCGACGTCGCCGGCTCCGAAGTCATAAGCACCAGCGGCCGATTCCGGAGGCGGCCCGAGAACCGGAGCGCCGTTCGAGGGGAGCGCGAACCCGCAGCTTACGCAGGTGATGTCGTGCCGTTTGATCCGCGACTGGCACATCGGGCACTTCGGCATGTGGCCCCCTCCCCCTGGCCAAGGAACCTCCCCGGCTGAACGAACTGCACGCTGTGGCCATGATACCAGCGGCCCGGCGGCGACCGCGCGATTCGCGAACGGCTCATGACGCATTAATGATATCATGGCGGTGTTCCATGATTCATTCTTCTGAGGAGGAGCTGTGCGTGGTTCGTTCGGCCCCGGCCATCTCGAGCAGACGACCGTCCCTATGCCCACGGTCCGATCGATCGGTCTCCTCGGCGAGTACAAGGGCAAGCAGCAGCTGTTCGAGCGACAATCGCAGCAGGCGCTCAGTGCCCTTCGCGAAGTCGCGCGGGTGCAGAGCATCGAGTCCTCGAACAGGATCGAGGGTGTGACTGCGGCGTCGGGGCGCATCGCCGAGCTCGCTGCCGACAAGGCGATGCCCCGGGACCGATCCGAGCAGGAGATCGCTGGCTACCGTGATGTGCTGTCCACCGTCCACGCCAACGCGAGCGAGATGGAGGTCTCAACCGGGCTGATACTCGAGCTGCATCGCGACATGTACCAGTTCTCACCAGCCCCGGGCGGGGCATGGAAGAGCAGTCCGAACGACATCGTCGATGTCATGCCCGATGGGACGCATCGCCTGAGGTTCAGCCCCGTTGCACCCAACCTCGTTGAGCCCGCCATGGGCGAGCTCGTCGCCGGCTACCAGCGCATCGCGTCCGAGGGGCTGGTCGACCCCCTCATCGCAGTCCCCGCGTTCGTGCTCGATTTCCTTTGCATCCACCCGTTCGGGGACGGCAATGGCCGCCTGTCGCGGATCTTGAACCTCATGCTGTTGTACCAGGCGGGTTTCGACGTCGGCCGCTACATCAGCTTCGAGAAGATCATCGAGGACTCCAAGGAGACGTACTACGAGGCCCTGGAAGCTTCCTCGGCGGGTTGGCACGAGGGCGGACACGATCTGCTTCCCTGGCTTCAGTACTCACATGGGGTTCTCCTCGCTGCATACCTGGAGTTCGAGCAACGGGTCGGGCAGATGGTGACGGGGCGTGGCGCGAAGCGCGAAATGGTGATCGACTGCATCAACCATCTGCCGATGACGTTCCGCTACGCCGACGTTGAGCGAGCGTGTCCTGGGGTTAGCCGGCCCACCATCGTGCGCGTGCTCGGGGAGCTCCGAGACACGGGCGAGATCCGCTGCACCAAGGGCGGGCGCGACGCGGCATGGGAGAGAATGGCTCGATGAGTCGCTAGCACGCACCCTCCTCGGCCACCGCGAAAAGGAGCCCGCCGGCGTGGCGAGCTCCTCTCAATCTTGGTGCCCCCAAGGGAATTCGAATCCTGATTGTGCTTGTGACTATTGGGACTCGTTGGTACTCGTTGGTACGTCGGAGCTGCGGTGAGTCCCAATAGTCACCAACGAGTACCAACAGTCACCATGTATTTGGGCACCAAATCGGGCACCAAATCGAGGCTTTCCCTCGGTCCTGACGACCAGTGCGTCGGTCGGGTGGATCCGAGAAATACTAAAGTCGTATTTGCACACTAAAGTCGATGAGTTTAGTATGCATCTATCGCTTTAGTGTCTAAGGAGGGCCCGCCGTGCAACACAGCGTCAAGAACCTCGAGGCATACCTTCGCGAGACCCTGCACACGCCGGTCCGACTTGAGCGCTGGCGCGGGGAAGCCGCACTACCCGCCTATCTGACGGGACAGTACGACTTCCTCGACGGCACGGTGGGCAACGTCCATGTCCTGTTCCTGCAAAGCGCCGATGAGCCCGTACCCAGCGCCGCAAAGAAGCACGAGCGCGCTCTACAGCAGAACTGGACGGGGCCCATGGCATTCGCCTTTGAGCGCATCACGCCTCGCACCCGTCAGCGCATGGTCAGCGAAGGGCTGTCGTTCGTTGTCCCCGGCAATCAGGTCTACCTCCCAGCTCTCGGCGTGAACCTTCGAGAGAGGTACCAGACCCGAGCGCAGACCGTGGACCGCCTGCGCCCCTCCGCACAGGTGCTCCTCTTGCACGTACTCACGAACCGCTCCCCCGCCTCCGGCACTCCAAGTGGCTTGGCGCGGCGGCTGGGCTACACGGCGATGGCAATGGGGCAGGCTCTGAACCAGCTCGAGGATGCGAAGCTGGTCAATGTGCACAAGGAGGGTCGCGAGCGCCTGTTCGAGCTCGCAGGTGAGCCTGCCGATCTGTGGCTGCAAGCCCAACCACTGCTCGCAAGCCCCATCAGCCGCAGGCGCTACCTGGTCGGCGTCGCACCGTCGGGGCGCAAGCGACTGGCAGCTGGCCTCAGTGCGCTGGCCACCTACTCCGCCCTGGCAGAACCGACCGTCCCAGTGGTGGCACTCGACAGAGTGAAGGCCAAGAGCCTGCTGGACGCTCGCGGCGTCCAGGAACTGCCCACCGCCGATGAGGCCGATCTCGAGGTGGAGCTCTGGTCCTACAAGCCGGGCATGCTCTCGGAGGGACCGGCGGTCGACCGGCTCTCGCTCTACCTCTCTCTTCGAGACGACTCCGACGAGAGGGTCCATTCGGCTCTCGACGAGATGATGCGAGGCGTCACGTGGTAAGAGGTCTGAACGTCTTCAGGGATCGCTTCGCCGGATTCGAGGACTGCTACGTCCTCATCGGCGGAGCTGCTGTGGAAGTGGCGATGGACGCGGCGGGATTGCAGTTCCGCGTGACCAA
This sequence comes from Actinomycetota bacterium, assembly GCA_030682655.1. Lineage (NCBI taxonomy): Bacteria > Bacillati > Actinomycetota > Actinomycetota bacterium. Next base: position 13,685 of record JAUXNU010000211.1, read on the forward strand.
GGATCTCGACATCGTCTTGCATGTCGAGGCTCTCGATGCGCAGTTCGCGACAGCTTTCTGGGCATTTGTCGCCGACGGTGGCTATGAGTTCAAAGAGAAGAGCACGGGCAAGCCGACGCTCTACCGATTCAGCAAGCCGACGGACGAGAGCTTCCCCTACATGCTCGAGCTGTTCTCCCGCAGACCTGAGCTGATCGAGCCAACGGCCGACTGCCGCCTGACGCCGCTGCCCATCGCCGAGGAGGTCTCGAGCCTCTCGGCAATCCTGCTCGATGACGATTACCACGACTTCGTCCAAAAGGGCACCCGGGTGGATGGCGGATTGTCGGTGCTTTCGCCGGAGTACATCGTGCCGCTCAAGGCGCGCGCGTGGATCGACCTGACCGACCGGCACGAGCGCGGAGAGGACGTCTCCCGCGGTGACATCAAGAAGCACCGCAACGACATCATCCGACTGAGCCAGCTCATCTCGCCGGGAGCACGGATCGCACTTTCCGATTCGATCGGCGGCGACCTAGAGGAATTCGTGGCGCGCGCGTTGCACGACGGCGCCGAGCCAAAGACCTTCGGGGTCATCGGGATGACGCTACAGGATGTGCGGTCGTTGCTGAGTGCCGTCTACGACCTCGCTGAAGCCGCACCCGACTAGGAGGCGCTTCGGCTCCGGTGTGATGGCTTCCTCGTGGCATAAGAGTTACCGCACTTGTCGGCAACTTTGGTCGTTTCTATGCCAACTCACTTTGGGCACCAAATCGGGCACCAAGCCGATGTCGAGGGCCGATCCCCAGCAACAGGGATTTCTGGGCACCAAGAGGGAGCAGAAACTGCCTCTGAGCTGCGGTCTTGCTCGCTGAATGGCCCTCAGAACGGCACGATTTGGTGCCCGATTTCAAGCACGCTTCAGGGATTCACAAGCCCCTGGCCTGCGGTTTCATGGTGCCCCCAAGGGAATTCGAATCCTGATTGTGCTGGTGACTATTGGTGACTGTTGGGACTCGTTGGTACGGCGGAGCTGCGGCTAGTCCCAATAGGTCCCAACGAGTACCAATAGTCACCATGTATTTGGGCGACAAATCGGGCGACAAATCTGGGGCGCTCTTGGAGCGCCCAGTGTAGCCAGCCGTGAGGCCTCCAGGCGCACGCGCAAGCCTCGACTCAGACGCCGATTCCTTGCGCGCGAAGTGAGTCCAGCAGCTCTCGGCAGAGCGCAGCGCACGACGCCATGATCACGTCGGTCGGCTCTGGCGCTGCCGCCTCGGCTGCGAGCTGACTGCCTGGAGACCCGGCGTCGCCGAAGAGGCTTGGCAGTTCGCCGAGCGCCTCTGAAGTGACCGGCCCGGCAGTCGCGTCTGCCAGCAGACCAACGAAGCCCTCAGCCAGCCGAGCGCTCGGGATCGCCTGCAACAGCCGAAGCACATCCAGGGCGTCCTTGGGCTTCACTCTGTCCGGTCGGCCTCGTTCGAGCGCACCGGCCGCCACCCGCTCGGACAGCTTGATCGTCTTGGAGATCAGCAGCGCTGTGGGACCGGCCACCTTCATGGTGAAACTCCGGGCATCCGTCGCTTCGAGCGCCCCGATGCTCATGACGCTGTTGTCCACCAGCGCCGCCTCCAGCCCGTGGACCTTCAGCATCGAGCCCTTCTCGTGCTGCGGCACCCGGGCGGCACGCCGCCCTGCGCCTCCCAGGGCGTCGGGCACGAGAAGATCGACGGTCACCTTCGCAGGCACGCCGGCGATCTCGCGCATCGAAGCCCAAACGCCAACGAGTTCCTTGCCGTCGCGCTCATCGAGGAAGAACTTGGCCTTACGCATCGCCGAGGCGATCTCGGGATCACCTGACAGGAGACGCGGGTCGATTGCGACGTCGCCGTCGGTCGTGAACTCGGCGACGGCGAACTGTGCGGCACCGGTGTGGAGGTAGATCGCCTGCGCCCCCACGAGCACGAGCGCATCGCGATGACCTAGAAGTGCCTCAAGCGCGTCGAGAAGAGCTCTGCGCGCGACGATGTACTCCTCGCTATACACGCCACACCTCCTCGTGGGAGAGCATCCACTCGATGAGCGCTTCGGCTTCTTCCGGTCCGCGGCCGGAAGACGTGAGCAGGTCGGCGGCGATCTGCGAAGGGGCCACGTACCTCAAGCCCTCGTCGAGAACCGTGCGCTCGAAGACGACGCTGTCGAACGGCTCGACGAGAAGAACATTCGCCCCTGTCTCGGCGGGGAGCAGACCGAGCTTCCCCGCAGCCTCGTCCAGACGCTCGACGTAGACGACACCGAGACGCGCCGGGGCGACCGGAGCCCGCCGAGCGGCGGCAAGCGAACCCGAGATCGCGTAGTTCAGAGCTTCCTCGCTGTCCTGCCGGCGCAGGGCGTCGAGCAAGGCTGGAAGACCTCGAGGCTGCAGATAGGACGTGGCGAGGTTGGAGGAATCCAGAGAGTAGTCCCTTGTCCACGCGCGCAGGAGGTTGGGCCAGTCGACACGGGTGACCGGGCCGCGAGGTTCGCGCCCAATGTAGTCGTCTCGTTCGAGCAGTGCGAGCAGACGCGAGACATAACCCGGGTCAATCTGAGCGATCTTCGCGATCTCGCGTGTGCCGAGCGGCGGAGTGAAGTCCACGAGCGTCCTCACGAGCCGACCGGCCTTGGCGCCCTTGAGAGAACGCGCCGGACGCTGCGCCGGTTCCGGATCCTTGTCTGCCCCCGCCCGCTCGATCGCCACGGCCGGAGCATCGAGCCGCAGGTACATGTTACCCGTCAGATCGATGTAGCCGGCGCCCAGCGTTCGCAGTCGCTCTCGCGTCCGTTCGCCGAGAAAGCGAGCGACGACTACCGGGGTTGCGGCGCTGTCTCGCCAGCGTCGCATCTCGAAACGAGACACGAGTGGCTCGGCGTCCTTGGGGTCGAGCCGGCTCTTCACCTCTATCGTCAGGATCGACGCCTGCTCATCCGGTCCGACGACACGCACGACCGCATCCGGCCCGGGGGCATAGGCTCGCTCTTCGACCACCTCGACGCACCATGTCTCGGGCAGGCGCGAGCGGAGCTCGTCGAGTGCTCGGGAGAATGTTGTGTTGTCTGAAGCTTCGCTGTTGCGCATCATGCACAACATACTACTTCCAGACAACAGCAATCGCAAGTGACGGTCGCTGGGCCAAGAAGACGACCGCCTCGCACGCCTCTGAGCTGCGGTTTTGCTCTCATGGATCGGGTTTCAAGTGAGCAGGCGACATCAGTATCGCAGCCCGACATTTCGCCGTGTATTTGGGCGACAAATCGGGCGACAACTCGATCTCGCACTCCGAACGTCAGCAACAGGGATTTTTGGGCGACAAATCTAGGCCGAAATGGCCTCTGAGCTGCGGTTCTGCTCTCCGTGGAGCTCTCAGGAGCCCCCGAATTGTAGCCCGATTTCAAGCACGCAACAGGGAATCGCAAGCCTCTGACCTGCGGTTTTATGGTGCCCCCAAGGGAATTCGAATCCCTGTTGCCGCCTTGAAAGGGCGGAGTCCTTGGCCTCTAGACGATGGGGGCGTATTCACACTGGTGGGCCGTATAGGGATCGAACCTATGACCTTGGGATTAAAAGTCCCCTGCTCTACCGACTGAGCTAACGGCCCGCACTCCCGACGGACCAGCCGCAGAAAGGCAAAGGGAAGTGTAGCGTGCGCCCCTGGTCTGGTCAAACGTGCGAGTTGCCTCACCAGAAATGTCGTCCAAACCGATTCGTTGCCTCACGTAAGGATGTCGTCGAACGCGTAGCGTCAGTCCCGTCAGTCGAATCTGTGACGAGGAGGCGCGACGAGGGTGCCTTTGACGATGACGGAGAGACACGCGGTGACGAGGAGG
>JAUXNU010000212.1 GCA_030682655.1 Actinomycetota bacterium
GCTCGAAGATCGGGATCTCGCCCCGCTCCAGCCGCTCGATCTTGGACGGGTCCTTGTCGACGCAGGTCACGTCATGGCCGAAGTCGGCGAAACAGGCCCCTGAGACCAGGCCCACATAGCCGGTGCCGATCATCGCTACGCGCATGAAAATCCATCCCTTGTCCGTCGGGCGGAGATAGCGAGCGGTCGCGACCTTGACCACCCCGCCCACACCTGAATGCGAGACTTGCGGTCGTTCTTGGAGGCAGGGCGATCCGTTTGGGCGGTTTGCCCGGATGACAGCAAGCCGGTCCGCGACGTCATTGCTGCGGATGGATCGCTCCTGCTAGCGTGATGCGATGCGTGTGATTTCGAAGTTTGCGGCCGCCACCATTATCGGCGTCCTTCTCTATTTAATGTTGGGTCCGGCTCCCGCCGTTGAAGGATCTGCGCCGGGAATAGACAAACTGGCCCATTTGCTTGCTTTCGGGACGATAGCCGCGTGCGTGGCCACGCTCATTCCGCGGACCCGGGCGCTGATCGTGTGCGGCATTACTTTGCTCCTTGGTGCGGTCGTCGAAGTGATACAAGGCCTGATCGGTCGCGACGCAAGCTGGCTCGATTTCATTTTCGACGGCGCCGGTGTAGCGATTTTCGGCCTCGCGGTCGTGATTTGGCGACGAGGCGGCCTTCGGAGTCAGCTGCAACGGTGGGCCCATCGCTGAACCCTTATCTCCCTGATTCATTCCGCGGCAAGAACCCGCCCATTGTGACCGGGTGACACACGAGGCGGCCCAGGGTGGCCCTACACTGAACGGCGGATCGGCCAGTTTACGACCTGCCGGTCATTGCGACGCTGGAGCCCTTCGGTACACCTGCGCTGCCGTTGGGTAGCGGGAGCGCCATGTCACGATCGCTCAGCAATCAGGAGATCTACCACCCCCGGATCCGCCAACGTAGAGGTATCCCCCAGCGCTCCCACATCCCCCTCGGCGATCTTCCGCAGGATTCGCCGCATGATCTTGCCTGATCGCGTCTTCGGCAGACCGGGGGCCCAGTGGATCACGTCCGGGGCGGCGATCGGACCGATCTCCTTGCGGACGTGGGCGACCAGCGCTCTCTTCAGATCGTCGTGCGGCTCGACGCCGGCATTGAGCGTCACATAGGCATAAATCCCCTGGCCCTTGATGTCGTGGGGATAGCCGACCACGGCGGCCTCGGCGACATGGTCGTGGGACACAAGCGCGCTCTCCACCTCGGCCGTGCCCATGCGGTGGCC
>JAUXNU010000213.1 GCA_030682655.1 Actinomycetota bacterium
TTCCTCGCTGAGTTCGATGACGTACGGGCTTCTTCTGGACATGGCACCTCCTCTCCTCACGGAGATGGTACCATGTCCGAGAGCCACGGCTTACGCGCTAATACTTAGGAATCCGAGAACTAGAAAGCCACGAGGGGGCGAGCAAGCTGATCGTATTACGCTGCACCCGCAAGCTGCTCGACCGGGTCGGCCCAGCGGTCGAGTCCTCGCCCGCGTCGTCATCGGTCCTGGGCGACTGGTACGCCAAGCCGTTCCAGATTGGCCCGAAGCGTCTCATCCTGTTGATGAGTGGCGGGTCACGGCTGCCGGTGGTGATCCACGGCCGCGATGTCGCCAATCTCGGCCACAACTTCCCTGATGCGCTCGGAGCCGTCCTGTCCGCCCTGGCAGTGCCGGAGAGCGTGGTCGCCGCAGAAGTGGAGCGGTCACGGGAGTTCGTCTATGCGGCCACCGACAGCCGTTCCATGCTCGGCTCCCTCAACGATTTCGCGCTCATGGCGCAGCATCGGTCGCGCGATTCCGGGGAAATCGACGTCGTCGGCCTCTCGGTCGAACTGAGCGGCACCCCGATCATCGCGATGAACTTCGGCTTCCCGCGAGACGTGACACTCGATCTGCTGGCCGCGTCGGGGTGATTCGTGCTTTCTAACCCGGGCGTCAACCTGACAACGCCGTGTGAGCTACACTCGGGCAGGGAGCAGGCGTAAGCGTTGCAGGTTACGCCCAAGAACGTAGACAAGACCCTCGGTCAGCGCACACACATCGCGAACGATGGGAGCATCATGATTGCCCCCGACGTCAACACATGGATCGGCGAGGTGAAGGCACGGCCCGATTCCGAGGCGGTCGGCATGATGCTCGCCCATAGAGGCGTTGTGCGCGGATGCTCGCGCTCTGGCGAGCCCGTGGGTGCCATGATTCTCACCGTCGACAGAAGCCGGCTTGATGAGGTCCTCGCTGAAGCCCGGACCTGGGAGGGCGTCTTCGCGGTCTACGGGTGGGTGAACGAAGGACTCCTCGCGATAGGCGACGACATCATGTCCATCCTCGTGGCCGGGGACATCCGGGAGAACGTCTTCAGCGCTCTTCAGCGCCTGGTGGCCCTCATCAAGACAGAGGTCGTCTCCGAGTCAGAGACGCCCTGAGTCCACGGGGCACTCGCCTGACCCTCCATCGTGCTTCTGAGGCCGCGTTCACCACGCGACTTGACTGTTAGCTGTTTCCTACATATAGTGTAGGCGACATCTACATGCTGGGAGCACGACTAGGAGGCCTTCATGGGCCAAGGACCCGGACCTGCGGGCCAGCGCGGGCACGGCATCATGCACGGTGGTGATCGTCCCTGCTGCCGACGAGCAGGAGGCGGGGGTGGTGGCGCGCTCGTCGAGCCGGCCGCGCTCGCCGCGCTGCTGAACAAGGGCGCACACGGCTATGACCTGCGTCGTGAGATCAGCGAGATGACGAACGGCGAGCTTGAGGTTGACGCGGGAGGTCTCTATCGCGTGCTGAGACGTTTGGAGGACGACGGGTTCGTCAGCTCGGCTTGGGTGGAAGGCGAGTCCGGCCCACAGCGCAGGGACTACGTGTTGACAGTGGAAGGTAGGGAGCTGGCCGAGGACTGGCTCGCGCACCTGCGTGAGCGGCAGCGCATGGCGGGTCTGCTCGCGGATGTCATCTCGTCGGCGCTCAACGTCAATCAAGAGAAGCTATGAGGTCAGAAGGAGGAGGAGGAAGATGCCTGGTTTCAGTGGAACGGGTCCGAGAGGCGAAGGACCGATGACCGGAGGCGGTCGCGGGATGTGTGCTACCGATGAGCGGGGTTTGATCGGGCGTTTCGTCCCCGGTGGAATGGGGTTTGGTCGCGGGTACGGACATGGCCTGCGCGCAGCCGCGCGCGACCGAGGCCGCGGTATGGGCCTGGGATTGCGGTACGGGGGTCGCAGATGAAGGTGGCCGTCTCCGCACTCGGGCCATCGCTCGATGACCGCGTGGACGAACGTTTCGGCCGGGCCGCTTACCTGATCATCGTCGATGACGCCACGCTCGCGAACGAAGTGATTGACAACAGCGCCAATCGTGACGCCCTGCAGGGCGCAGGACTCGGGGCAGCTGAAGTCGTGAGCGAACACGGGGCGGCAGCGGTGATTACGGGCCACCTCGGTCCCAAGGCGTTCAACGCGCTGCGGCTCGCTGGGGTGACGGGCTACAACGGTACGAGCATGACCGTGCGAAGTGCGATCGAGGAGTTCAAGTCGGGTAGATTGGCTCGCCTCACTGAGGGCGAGGCCCAAGCCGGTATGTCCTGATCAAGACAGCACGACGATAGGAGGCACGGATGTCTGAACGCATGGTGCTCGCGGTTCCGTCCCTGGGCGAGGGCGGTCTCGATGGTGAACGCTCCGGCCACTTCGGCCACTGCGACTGCTTCACGCTCGTCGACATAGTCGACGGCGAGATCACCGAGGTGCGCATCGTCGAGAACCCACCGCATGAAGAGGGCGGGTGTCTGCGGCCGGTGAACCTGCTCGCATCACATGGCGTGAGCGCCCTGATCGCCGCGGGCATGGGCGCGCGTCCCCTCGCGGGATTCAACGACGTCGGCATCGCCGTCTACTTCGAGAGCGAGACTCCCGGCATCGGGGACGCCATGAAACTCGTGCTCGCGGGCACGGTTGAGACCATGGATGCCCGGCACGTCTGCGGCGGCCACTAGGCGTGTGCGCTGACTCAAGTGAGGGGGCGCCATCGCCCTTCGTGCTTGCGGTCGCCTCCTGCAAGGGTGGTACGGGCAAGACGCTCGTGGCCACGAACATGAGCGTTCTCGCCTCGGCGCACTTGGCACGGGTCGTACTCGTAGACTGCGACGTTGAGGCTCCGAACGACCATTTGTTCTTGTCTTCGGCCGAGGTGTCGGCCACGCCCGTAGAGGTGCTGGTGGCCCAAGTCGACACATCACGGTGTACGGCCTGCGGTCGATGCCGAGACGCCTGTGCCTATGGCGCCGTGCGCCTGCTGGGAGGCTCCGCGATTGTCTTCGAGGAGCTGTGTCACGGATGCGGAGTCTGCTCGGACGTTTGCCCGCAGGATGCTGTTCGTGAGGCGCCATGCCGCGTGGGTGAGGTCGTGGTCGGACCTGTCATAGGACGGGATCGCTTGGTGCTGGTGACCGGCAGGCTCGACGTCGGCCAGGTGAAATCGCCCTCAGTGATCCGGTCGGCCCGTTCCGCTGCCCGAGCTATTGCGGCCGACTTGGTCGTGCTCGACGCTCCACCCGGCGTCGCGTGCTCGGCAGTTGCAGCGGTACGTGGAGCTGACGCCCTCCTGCTGGTCGCGGAGCCGACGCCGTTCGGGCTGCACGACCTCGAGTTAAGCCTACGGCTCGGCCGTGAGCTTCGGCTGCCAATGGGGATCCTCGTCAATCGGGATGTGGGAGCCGGCGACGAGATCGAGTACCTGTGCAGAGCGTGGGATGTGCCGATCCTCGCACGTATCCCGTTCGATCGACAGGTGGCCGAGACCTACGCTCGAGGAGAGCTCATCATCGACACTCTGCCTACAGTGAGCCAAATCCTGGCCGCGCTTCCTGAAGCGATGCGAGCCCTAGCCCCACACGAGGTCGTTGTGCGATGAAGAGCATCGTGGTTGCGTCCGGCAAGGGCGGCACAGGCAAGACGACTATGACTGCCGTGTTCGCCCACGTCGCTTCTCGGCGACTCGCAGTCGCAGTGGCGGATGGGGATGTTGAGGCATCGAACCTCCCGCTGGCGCTGCGCGCGAAGGACGTGTCGTGCACGGCTTTTCCTGGTGGCGCAAGGGTAGTGATCGATGCCGACGTCTGCGTCGCCTGTGGCCTGTGTGTGCAGACCTGCCGTTTCGACGCCATCACCGAGGGGATCTCTGGCGCGTTTGTCGTTGACCCGTTCGCTTGCGAAGGATGTGGACGTTGCGCCATCGTTTGCGGCAGTGGCGCGGTGGTGATGAAGCCATCTACCGCGGGTGAGGCGTGTGTGGGCGAAAGCGCCGTCGGCCCGATCGCCTTCGGGCAACTGGGACCTGGCGAGAACTTGTCGGGCAAGCTCGTCACGGAGGTTCGCCGCCTCGGCTTTCAAGCTGCCGAACGGCATCGCGCCGACGTGCTCTTGATCGACGGGCCGCCGGGTATCGGGTGCCCGTTGACCGCGGCGATCGCGAGCACGGACATGGTCGTCGCGGTTGCCGAACCGACCGTATCGGGAGCCCATGACCTCGATCGCCTCGCCGATGTTGCCGCGCGGCTCGGACTCGCCGTGCGCGTCGTGTTGAACAAGGCCGATCTCTCTGCTGACGGAGCGTCGAGGATCCGCGAGCTGTGCGACTCGAGGGATTTGCCGCTTGTCGCAGAAGTGCCGTTCGACGCCACCTTGGCTGATGCGGTCAGGGCATTCGCTGCGGGAGCGGGTAGTTTGGTGACTGACAGCTCTCCCGGTTTGCGAGCAGTAGTTGGGGCCTGGCGAGCAGTGGAGAGCGAAGTGGGCCTGTAACACGGCGCGCAGGCGAGGACGGCGGCAGAGGGCATTGTCGAACCACCGCATGGAGCAGACAGGCCGCCCGCAAGGTATCCTCGGGTAGGAGCCGTGGGCTGCGGCCTGCAGCTCATGCGGATCACGTTGATATGAGATGGCCAGTCAACCTCGTGGGTCTCAGGGTGGTCTTCGCCCTTGAGTAGATGCAAGCGGGCGGGCACATGGAATCGGCGATCGACCATGCTGATATCCGGGGATT
>JAUXNU010000214.1 GCA_030682655.1 Actinomycetota bacterium
ACATCCAGTACCTCGGTCACCACCGGCAGTCCGACGGAATCACCTGCTGAGCGCAGCAGCTTCAGGCCCTCGAGTCCCATCCCTTGGAACGCGTACGGGCTCGTGCGCGGCTTGTACGCTCCGCCACGCAGCATGGTCGCCCCCGCCTTCTTCACCGCTGCGGCGGTTGTCAGCATCTGCTCCTCAGACTCCACCGAACACGGACCCGCCATCACCGCGAATGCCCCTCCGCCGATGACAGCATTCCCTGCCCTCACGACCGTGTCCTCGGCCTGGAAATCCCTGCTTACGAGCTTGTAGGGCTTGAGAACGCGGATGACTTCTTCGACACCCGGAAGCCCCTCGAGGTCCAGAGCATAGACGGTCTCGCGATCGCCGATGACACCGATGACTGTCTTGACCTCGCCGCCGGACAGATGCGCCTGCGCACCTGCTTCTTCGAGCAGTTCGACGACGTGATCCACTTCACTTTGGGACGCATGGTCCCGCATGACGACTAGCATCGTTCCTCACTCCTTCTTCACACGTCTCTCGACCCCGCTGCGCCCCTACCCCCCGCGCTGCGAGCGGAGGTTCCTAAGAGATGGAGCCGAGGCGGTCGACAACGGCCTCGAAGGCCGCGATCGTGGCTTGCGTATCCTCATGGGTGCCTACCCCGAGACGCAGGGCCGGCGCCGTCCCGAAGTCACGTGCGATCACGCCTTCGGCGAGCAGCGCCTCGAACACTTCGACCGGCCTGTCCGTCGTGAGGTAGACGAAGTTCGCCTCCGACGGGATGTACGTTACCCCGAGCCGGTCGAACGCCGAGTAGAGGTAGGTCTTCTGTTCCTGGTTCTCCAGACGGCGGCGGGTGACCTCATCGTCGTCGGCGAGAGAATAGAACGCGGCGACCTGGGCCACGGTATTCACGTTGAAGGGCTCGCGCACCTTCTGAGCCGCCGCGGCGAGCGGTGCCGGAAGGAACCCGTACCCGACGCGAAGGCCGGCGAGCGAGTAGATCTTCGAGAACGTGCGCAGAACCACGAGAGGGCGCATCCCATCGAAGTACGCGCGTCCGTCCGGGTAGCGTTCGTCACATACGAACTCGAAGTACGCCTCATCGAGCACGACAAGAACGTGTTCCGGTACGCGAGCGAGGAAGCGCTCGAACGCGTCCCGATGGTAGATGGTGCCCGTCGGATTGTTCGGATTGCACAGGAACAGCAGGCGCGTCTTGTCCGTGATCGCCGCGAGCATCGCATCGAGGTCGTGGACCTCTCCCTCGGCGAGCGGTACGCGCACGCCAGTGGCGCCGAATAGCTGCGCGACCATCGGATACACGACGAAACTCGGCCAGGCGAAGACG
>JAUXNU010000215.1 GCA_030682655.1 Actinomycetota bacterium
GGGATCGCCGCACCGTTCGACTGGAAGTTCACCCGCGACGACCTCGCCGAACTCATGGCGAAGCTATCGGATACGGCGGTGCGGGCCGCGGCGTGAGGAGGGACGGTTACGTGAGCGAACTTACGGTTTGGAGTACTAGCCTCAGAATGCCAGCCTCGGGAGATGTCCGCCCATCGTTCACCTTCCTCCATAATCCGGAGCCCCAGAAGGCGAAGAAGTCGTCGGCGACGAGGTCAACGCGGCACATGCTGTCTTCGCGGGGACCGAAGTCTCATGCACTGTCAAAGCCAGGGTCAGATCGGAGGAGTCGCGCAGCCAGCATGATGTAGCCGCGAAGCGGTTTGAGGACGTGCTGCCACGGTCTCGCGTGCCCGGGGTTCCGAAGTCCCAGTTCCACTCCGCGTGCGATGGCGTGAGCTGCGTCGGGAATCAGCCGGTCGGGGCTCCAGTCGCCGCCGCCGATCACATTTCCCGCCCGAGCGGTCGTGACGGCCGCGCGTGGGGCATTCGGACCGAAGAAGGAACGTGCATACGCGGCGGCGGCGATGTCAGCGCACGCTTTCGACGAGCTACAGGGGTCACTTCCGCCCAGTGGATCGCGTTCGCGATATCCGCGCAACCACTCGCGATTCTCGTAGCACTTGTCGATGGTAATGACCACAACCGCACGGACGGACGGGCACTTGCGCGGCCTCAAGTACGTTCACAGTGCCCGTGACGTTTGTGATGTAGGTTGCGACCGGCTCGGCATAGGAGATTCGCACGATTGGCTGGGCGGCGAGATGGAACACCACCTCCGGCTGCGCCCGCGCGAAGATCGCCTCCACTGCGCACAGGTCGCCAACATCCGCGATTGTGGAATCGACGATGTCTTGCACGCGGCAGACCTCGTGCATGGCCGGTTCGGTAGTCGGTTCCGGTGCGAGTCCGCTGACAGACGCACCAACCCCGATCGAGCCACACGGAGAGCTAGGAGCCCTTGAAGCCGGTGTGGTGCAGTCGAGACGGAGAAGTGGTGCAAGAAAGTGGCGCTTGGTACAGTGTGCGGGTCAGCAGTCAAGGATGTGCGGGGATGTAGGAGGTAGGGTGAAGGGTCACAAAGCCAGCCTCGACGGTCGATTCGGCTACAACGTAATCGGGTTCCTGACAGGGAACTTCGGTCTCTCTGCCGCCGCACGAAACACGGTACGCCTGCTGGACAAGCGTGGTTTCGGAATGCGCCTTATCGACATCGATGCCGGGACCGAACGCACAGGCAAGGATTTTGGCGTAATGCACATGGGAATGCAGACCGAAGAAGTCGCACCCTACGCCGTCAACCTGTTCCATGTGAACCCGAGTGAAGTAGCCACTCTCGCCGCCCACGCATCTCAGCTGCGCATGCGCGAGAAGATCAACCTCTGCGTCCCGTTCTGGGAGCTTCAAGCGCTTCCGACCCAGTGGTTGCCCATACTCGCATACATGGACGCCATCCTTACCGCGACAGACTACATCCGCGACTCTATCCTGCGTGTTCTCCCGAACGCGGTCTGTGTGCCATATCCGCAGGCGACCATTCTTCCCGAGGGAATCGAACCGAATCGGGCGAAGTTCGGTCTGCCCGATGACGCGGTCGTCTTCCTGAACGTCTTCGACTTGCACAGCGACATCAATCGAAAGAACCCCCTGGCGGTCATCGAGGCGTTTAGACGCGCGTTTCCGAAACCGGAGAACAACTACCTCGTGATCAAGATGAGTGCGGTGAGATCCGCTCGCGAGCTCTATCCCAACGAGCTGGCGGAGGTACACAGAGTTGCCAGCGAGACCGCGAACATGATCCTGATCGACGAGCTCCTGACATACGAAGACGTGCTGTCCCTGCACGCGTCATGCGATGTGTTCGTGTCGCTACACAGGGCCGAGGGTCTCGGGTTGAACCTGATGGAGAGCATGTCGCTCGGCAAAGCGACGATATGTACCGCGTGGTCCGGCAACATGGACTTCACCAACGACAGAAACTCCTGCCTCGTCGGGTACAAACTGATACCAGTCCAGCCAACGCACAAGGTGTACGACCCCGCCAATCTCGCCGGCGAGGCGCGCTGGGCCGATCCGGACGTCGAGGAAGCCGCGCAGTTCATGCAGCGCCTGGCGACAGACAAAGCCCTGCGTTCGACACTGGGCCAGCGAGCTAAGGCGGATATGGAAGAGAATGTGATGAGGTATTGGCGCGGTCTGACGTTCGACCAGGTCAAGCAACAGGCCGTGGACAGCTCTTCGCTCATGTGGCAGAAACGCAGGGCGAGCGGCAGGCACTAGGGGCACGAACGCCAGAAGACGCTGTGGTGAGCACGTCATGTGCGGGGGAGGCACGCGGTGAGGCAACGATGAGTCGATTCCGACCACCGGTTTCCATAGTCGTCTTGACTTTCAACGGTCTAGACATGACAAGAACGTGCATTGACCGGTTGAGCGCGACCACAGAGGACTACGAGCTCATCGTCGTCGAGAACGGTTCGAGTGACGGCACGGTGGAGTACGTACGCGGGCTGGAGCGCGAAGACGAGCGTATCCGCGCTGTCTACAACGCCTCGAACCGTGGATTTGCGAAGGGATGCAACCAAGGGGTTCGAATGGCTCAACACGAGCATGTCTGTCTACTCAACAACGACACTGAGCCTTCGGTAGGATGGCTTGACGCGATGAGGGATGTATTCGACAAGGATGTCGGTGCTGTGGGGGCGAAGCTCCTATACCCCGACAACACAATCCAGCACGCGGGGATGGTCTTCGTGTATCGTCCCGGGCTGATGCCCCACTTCTTGCCCGATCACAGGTTTCGTTTCGCCCCCTCCGATCTCCCAGAGGCGAACGTGCTTGAGGAGGTTCCGGCGGTCACGGCGGCATGCCTGCTCACCACCAAGCATGTGTGGGAGCGGGTCAAAGGCATGGATGTAGCGTACGGCAGGGCGTACTACGAAGACGTCGACTTCAACCTGAAGGTCCGAGATACGGGCTGGAAGGTTCTCTATCAGCCTGCGGCAACCCTCGTCCACAAGGAGAAGGGGACTACGTCGGCTCTAGCCGGCACGCCGGATGATCTTGACCGGACTTTCGCACGGAACCACCGGCGCTACGTGGAACGATGGAACAAGAGACTATTCCTCGGGTTGGCCACCTGTTCCGAGTCACAGTAGCAGGCGCAATCAGCCGACAGGCCTTCGCAGTGCGGTCAATTCGAGCTGCTGGCCAGCTACTGCTCCAGGGACACTCCCTCTGAGAAGACCAGGTAGACGAGATCGGGGCGGTGCGCAGAGCGTGCCGTCGCCCCCAGGGCGTCTGTTGTGGTGCCCAGACGCGCAGCTAGATCCGGGATGTCGCTCTCGCGGGCGAGGGCTTTGACGGTGCCGCCGCTGGAGGTGTAGACAACGGGCAGTACCGAACCGAAGTCGGACACCTCCGTCCCGAGTGTTCGTTCGACGAACGTGTCCGGTTCAGGTGAGTACAGCTCGGGAGCGTGTTCGAGCACGAATTGGGCGACGGGCCCGTGCCGGAGGTAGCCCGCCTGCAGCTGTCCGATCGGGACCGTAGACCCGGGGGGCACGGCGAACGCCACGAAGGCGACCTGAACCACGACCGCCGCCGAGAGAAGGCGTCGCCCGAGGAGTCGAGAGGGCTCCGTTCCTTCGACAACCGCCCAGACTAGTTCTCGGATTCCTAAGTATTAGCGCGTAATCCGTGGCTCTCGGACATGGTACCATCTCCGTGAGGAGAGGAGGTGCCATGTCCAGAAGAAGCCCGTACGTCATCGAACTCAGCGAGGAAGAGCGTCGGGTCTTGGAG
>JAUXNU010000216.1 GCA_030682655.1 Actinomycetota bacterium
CGAGTACTTCGACGCGCAGGGCATCACGAAACGCGACGGCGACACCCGCACTATCGGCAAGCTCGGTTAGCCGGCGGCGCGGTCGCGTTTGACAGCCCTCCTTCGCGTCCGCACAATACCGCCCTGGAGGCGAATGGGTCCTGGTGGGCTCCGCGGTCTTCAAAACCGACGTGGGGCGTGAAGAGCGTCCTGGGTGTGTTCGATTCGCACGCGCCTCCGCCATGCGAATACCAGCCAGAATGCGCTCCGGCGACAATGCTTGAGGCGACCTTCGACGGTCGCCTCAAGCATTTCGACGCACTCCTGATGAGTGAGGAAACCGTGCGGAGTGGGCGCGGCAGGTCGGAGCAATTGCGGATATACTGGAGGCGTCGAGTATGCGGAGGAGCTGACGTGGTCAAGAGCCATGACGACATAGTCCTCGAAGAGGCGACGCGGCGACTCGTTTGCGAGCTGAAGCCCACGAGTGTCTATCTCTTCGGCTCAAGGGCTCGCGGAACCGCATCCCCCGACAGCGACTTCGATTTCTTCGTGGTCGTTCCGTCTGGCGGGGAACGATCGCTCAGGCGGGCGCAGCGCGCTTATCGTGCGTTGCGCGGACTGGGTATCTCCAAAGACGTCGTGGTCACCACCGTGGATCGGTTCGATCGATTCAAAGGCCTCCAAGCGTCTCTTGAGTACGAAGTGGCGACTCAAGGTCGACTGCTGTATGGATGAGGCGCTTCGAGAGCTGGTCGATGGATGGCTTGCCAAGGCCGAGACGGACTGGAAGGCCGCGGGCCGTCTTGAGCCAGGCGATGATGAAGAGGACTACGATCCTGTCTACTACAATGTCGCCGCGTTTCATCTTCAGCAGGCGGCGGAGAAGACCCTAAAGGCGTTCTTGGCCCGTCACTCGGTCGCCTTCATGAAGACCCACCACCTAGACAAGCTACTTGGCTTGGCGGCGACGGTCGATGTTGGCTTCGACTCGCTTGCCGATGCCGCAGAGACTCTGGCCCCGTTCGCTGTCGAGGTTCGATACCCGGGCGACTGGGATGAACTGTCTCGGGATGAGTACGTTGAGGCTAGGCAGGCGGCGGAGAAGATCACGGAGACGGTCATGGAGCGGATGGGTGACCCCGGCGTAGGCTAACGTACGTGGACCTACAAGTCCGCGGAGGATCTCATCGGCTGGAATCGGCTGGAATCGGCTGGAATCCGGCTACATTCTCTCAATCCCTGTGTGTTGGCAGCATCGCCAATGTCGTGGCAACCCGTCGATGCCCAAGACCTACAAACGCCATGCGAAGCGCGGTACCCTCGACAAGACCGGAGCGCATCAGGTTCGCGAACGCCAAGGAGGCGCAGATGGACGCAATCGAGTGCATCATGACGCGGCGGTCGATCCGCCGCTACACTGGCGAGCCGGTCGCGCGCGAACTCGTCGACGGCGTGCTCGCCGCAGCGATGGCGGCGCCGAGTGCGGGCAACCAGCAGCCGTGGCGCTTCATCGTACTCGACGACCGCGAGGTGCTTCACGGGGCCGCCGGGACCACGCCGTACGGCCGCATGCTCGAAGAAGCCGCGTTCGCACTCGTGGTTTGCGCCGACACGGGCGACCTCAAGCACCCGACGATGTGGCAGCAGGACTGCTCGGCCGCCACCCAGAACGCGCTGCTCGCAGCCCATGCGCTCGGTCTCGGCGGCGTGTGGCTCGGCTTCTGGCCAAAGATGGAGCGCGTCACCCCGCTCAAAGAGCTGCTCGGCATCCCCGAGGGCGTGGAGCCGCTCGCGGTGCTCGCTTTCGGCCACCCTGCCGAGGAGAAACCCCCGGCGGGGCGCTTCGATCCCGCGTTCGTGCACGAGAACCGCTGGTAGGGCGGCGTGCTGTTATCGGCCGATAACCTGCGCTTCACCCTGCCGGGTGCTGACGGCGCCGCGGCCGTGGACGTGCTCGACGGCGTTGACTTCGCGGTGGGCGCGGGCGAGCTCGTCGACGTGGTGGGCCCGAGCGGCTGCGGCAAGACGACGCTGCTTCGCGCGCTCGCGCGGCTGCTCCCCGGCGCTACCGGCGCCCTCGCGCTCGACGGCCTCGACGCCGCCGACGTCCCCGCGGCCGAGTGGCGCGCCCGTGTCGCGCTCGCGCCGCAGGTCTCGGTCATGCGAGCGGGCACCGTCCGCGACAACCTCGTGCTCCCGTGGCGCTTGCGCGCTCGCGCCGCGATTGCCACGCCGCCGGACGCGCACCTGCGCGTCGCGCTCGACGGCGTGGGCCTCTCCGACATCTCTCTCGAGCGCGACGCGGCCAAGCTGTCGCTTGGCCAGGCCGCTCGCGTCGCTCTCCTCCGCGTGACGCTGACCGCTCCCGATGTGCTGCTCCTCGACGAGCCGGACGCCAACCTCGACGACGCGAGCGCCGCGCAGGTGCGCGCGATCTGCGAGCGGTTCGTGCGCGATGGAGGAGCGGCCGTGCGCGTGCGGCACTTGCGCTCCGACGACTTCGCGGCCCGCCGCTACCGCCTCGAGGGCGGCCACCTGAGCGAGGTGACCTGACGTGCCCGACGCCAACGCCGGAGTCATCGCCATCAGCTGGTGGCAGCTCGCCATCTCGACCGGCTTCGTGCTCGTGATCGGTGTCATCTCGATGCGGCTGGCTCTCGGTATCGAGAAGGATCTCGCCATCGCGACCGCGCGCACGTTCCTGCAGCTCACGCTGCTCGGGCTCGTCCTGCGCTGGGTGTTCCGCTTGGACTCGCCGTGGATCGTCCTTGGCATACTGCTCTTCATGATGGCGGCTGCCGCGCAGACGATCGTGAAGCGGGCGCCGGACGCGCCGCCGGGCATCCTTGGCAGCTCGATGATCGCGATGCTGCTCACGGGCTTCACGGTCACCTTCGCGGTCACCGGGCTGATCGTGCAGGTCGACCCGTGGTACCGCGCGCAGTACGTGATCCCGATCGCGGGGATGGTCCTTGGCAACTCGATGAACGGGATCGCGGTGGCGCTGGAGCGCACATTCGCCGAGATGGACAACCGGGCAGGGGAGATCTTCGCACTCACGGCGCTCGGCGCGACGCCGTGGGAGGCCGCGGGCGACATCGTGCGCATAGCCATTCGCGCCGGGCTCATCCCGACGATCAACTCGATGGCGGCGGCCGGGCTCGTGTTCATCCCCGGCATGATGACCGGCCAGGTGCTCGCCGGCGCCGACCCGCTGCACGCGGCGTACTACCAGATCGTCGTGATGCTCATGGTGTCTGCGGCGACCGCTCTCGGTTCCGTGCTCGCGGTGCTACTCTCGTTCCGACGACGGTTCACCGCCGACGGTATCTACCTGGAGAAGGGCTACCGGACGTGACGATGCTCGAGAACCCGTACGTGCGCATCACGAACAACTTCCTCCACGACATGGCGACCGGCATGTGGGCGGCCGGCCTGCTCGTGATCTGGCTGCTAGCCGCTCGCGTGACCGCCGCTACGCCCGCCGACGCCGTCTCCGCGCTCTCCGATGCGTCCCGCGCCGTCTTCTGGCTGCTGCTCGCCGCACTCGCGGTCATCATCGTCACCGGTGCGGTGCGGCTGCTTTACTGGCGGCGCCAGACACCTGCCGAGGAGCTTGCCGCCAAGCGCCGCGCGCTCGTCGTCAAGCACGTCGCGTTCGTGGTGATCTACGGCGGCGGGACCTGGTGGGCGTACGGGCTGTTGGGGTAGCCCTCTTCTTCCTCGAAGCGCATACCCTACCTCCTGAAACGGTTGTCGGCCAAGACTATCATTGCCACTGCGGCGGTGCCGAGCATGAACACGGCTTGGAGCCGGAGCCGGAGCCAATCCGGTTACGCGCATCACGTTCGATGGAATCTCTCGTCCGGGAGTGTGCGCGACCCTAGGCGCTAAGCCAATCCTCGCGTTCGATTCCCGCATTCCGCAGAATCCTCGCAGGCAAATCGACGCTGACGGCTCCACGATGCGGATTTGGCACTTTGACTCTTAGGGTTCCGCGGCTCATGAACGCGTGATCTGGACCACCATCAGGCCCGCTGAAACCAAGGGCGCGCATGCGTGCGATGAACTCACGGCGCGAGACGGGAGTAAGGCGCGGCATTACCGGGCCCTCAGAGGACGTTCAGGTCAATCTCACTGACCTTGGGGATGTCGCGATCCTGGTTCTTGATCTTCAGGTCAAGCCACGTGCGAAGAGCGGCGTCCAACTCCTCGCATACCTCCGCGACGGAGTCTCCATCGGCCCAGACGCCCTGGATTCCCGGAATCTCGGCGTAGAACCGTCCGTCCTCCATCGCCTCAACGTCTGCCAGACGTACTGCGTTGAGCACGTACCGGTCAATCAGCCCCGTTGGCATTGCCGTGGGGTGTCCGCGGTCGGCCTTGCTGAACTCCCTAAGCGTCTGCCGGGTCAGGTAGAGCGCCATATCGTCCGTCAAACCCGAACTCTCATCAGTTGGCACGGGGAAGGAACGTCCACTGAACCCTACTGTCTGCGCCATGACTAGGTCTTCTTCCTTAGCTTGTCCGGCGAGCTCGCCACGACCACATTCTGCGCCTTCGCAACGTACACGGGATTGCCCTCTCCGTCGTACATGTCGTCCACTCGCAGGATCTCGGTCATCACCGGCTTCAACCTCAGCAGCGTGCCATCATCGAGCACATATTCATTGAAGTGCTCGCCGCCCACTTGAAAGCCAATCGTTGTCGCAGACACCATCTTGCCGTCGGGTCCGGGAATCTGGCGCTTGTCTTGTGGCACCACGCCCTCCTTCGTCACTAGCCATGTGGCGCGTGCACTCAGTCGAGCCACTTCACTGCCTCCGCACGTCTTTCTCAAGCGGTTGCAGGACCCACCGCCGCCGCTTGTGGGACTCGAAAGGTGCCGCAGCACATAGCATACCCGGTCGTCCTTGACAGCGAAACCGGAGCCGTCTTACCCCCTCTGCGCCAGACCACGTAGTTCAGCAAGTGACAGATCCCACCAGTCTTGGTATCGGCACCGACGATCCATCGAACAAGCGCTTCGCAGACGAGTGAGCGCTACACTTGCGGCAGGTGCTTGATCGCTGCTCAAGCGCAAACACGGTAGGGCGGCTGCTCACGCGACTCAGCCGCGAAGCCGACGTTTGGCCTCGTCCCAGGAGATGACCTCAACCTCGCCGCGGTCGAGTGCGTCGAGCCTGCAGTCAAGCTCTTCCTTCTGGGCAGGAGTGACATGCACCGAGTCGGGGAGTGCCCGCAGGCTATCCCACAGGTCGCCGATCAGAGCGAGGCGCTCCTCCGGGTCGAGCTTGTCGATGTCGATCGCTGGGATGCTCATGATTCGATGATACGCCCTCGTCTTACCAGGGCCGAACCGATTCCTTACCGCAATCGACTGGCGCTGGTTCAGGTTCGACTACACGTCGCCTTCGTCGGCCAGAAGTCGCAGCTTGTAGGCGAAGAGGCAGTGCGGCGTGATGTAGTAGGCACGGTCACGAGCCGTTTCGAAAGTCAGGCTGCTACACCCTTCGGGCTTGCCGTCAGGGTGGAGGGAACACAGGGAGTCCGGTCGCAGTGCGGTGCACGGCATTGCCACATGCAGTCGGTCATGCGTGAACGTGCAGTAGCTCGCTGGGACCACGACGGCGTCCGCCTGCACGCTGGCGCCATGCAATTCGAAGTAGCGACGCAGATCGGCTGTCATCCGAACGCGGATCCTTACTTCATCATCTCCGCGTTCGACCTCGCTGAGGGGGTCGACCCGGAAGCGGAAGCCACGACAGCACTCAGCTTGGCAGTGTTTGAGCCAGGGAACACAATCGTCGCACTCCCGTGCCGCGTCGAGCAGTGACTTCTCGTCGGAATCCAACCCGAGACCTCCTACTCCCGAGCGACCTTCTCTGCAGCAGCTTACTCCGCCGCCAATGGTTCGCGGATAACCGAGCGCGACGGTAGCCCGACCACTGCTGGTTGGAGGATACATGATTTGCGAACTGGAGCCGCACCGCGCGGAGGCTCGATCAGCGCGACGTTGAGAATCTTCCAGGCGTATACTGGTCTTCACCGCAAGCAATGAACCCCGAGGGAGAGCTCCCATGAGACTGAAAGTCGTTGTTCACGAAGCGGAAGAAGGCGGCTTCTGGGCTGAAGTCCCCTCTATCCCCGGCTGCTCCACGCAGGGCGAGACCTTCGAGGAACTCCTCGAGAACCTGTACGAAGCTGTCGAGGGCTGTCTGTCGGTCGACGTTTCCCCGGCGGAGACCGGCACAGGCGGTCGGGTCATGGATATTGCGATATGAGATCGGTTTCGGGTCGCGATTTGGCCAAGGCTGTCGAACGTCAGGGCTGGACGCTTCTTCGCGTCCAAGGGAGTCACCACATCTACGGTAAGAGCGGTATCACGGTGCGCCTGTCCATTCCGATGCACAACCGAGACCTCAAGATCGGGCTCCTCATGCACCTCATGAAGATGGCCGGACTGTCCGAGACCGACCTGTAGTCCGGCCTGACCGATCGCGAGCCATCGCATCGCACCGCACGCCTACCCCAGCCGCACGACGACTCCGAGCTGCTCGGCGAGCCTCCGCACGACCGAGAGCGGCGCATCCTCGTATGCGGTGCGCTCCCAGCGCTCGACGGTCGCCTCGTCCACACCCAGCAGCGCCGCGACTTCGGGTACGCGCATCCCGCGCGCATCCCGCGCCGGGGCGAGCACCGAGCCCGGTCCGCCCGCGTACCCAGCCGACGCCTCGGCCACATGGCCAACGGCGTCCAATCCGAGGCCCAGCAGCGACCAGGCCGGAACGGCGCAGATGCGGTCGCCGAGCAGAAGTGGCTCGTCGCCCAGGTAGGCGATGATGCCCATCCGGAACCGTTCCCCGAAGCTGTCGCGCACCGCGGCGAGCCCGCGGGTGTCGGCCCAGCGCACGGTGGATCCGGCCTTCATCTCGAAGCCCACCAGCTCGGTCCCGCGCTCGAGCAACAAGTCGACTTCCGAGCCTGCCGAGGTGCGCCAGAAGTGTGCCGAGGAGGGATCCTCGGAAAGCGCGTCTATCGCGAGCAGCTCGGACACGATCCACGTCTCGAATAGCGCACCCGCCGCACCGATCTCGCGTGCACCCTCCCAGTCGCCGACGCGCATCACGTGTGCGGCCATTCCGGCGTCGCGGGCGAAGAGTTTCGGCATCTTGACGAGGCGCTTGCCCATCGTGGCGGCATACGGCGTGAGCGTGCGGATCTGGTAGCCCACCTCGAGCAAGTCCAGGTAGCGCGCGAGAGTGCGATGGTCGAGCGCCGCATCGGCTGCGAGGTCCGCACGGTTGAGGAGTCCGGACGTTCGCAACATGCCGAGCGCGAAGAGCCGCCGAAATGCGACCACGTCACCGACGCGCCCGAGCTGCCACAGGTCGCGCTCCACGAACGTCGAGATGTACGCCGAATACCAGTGCCTGCGGGCGGAGGCGTCCATGTCGAGGGTCCCCGGCATGTTGCCGCCCATGATCGCGTCCGTCACGGCGTCCCGCAGGATAGGGATCGAAGCCGGGTCCTGGACGGGGAGGCTCGCCACGAACTCCTCAGCACTGGCCGAGGAAAACGCGTCCTCGATGCAGCTCGGCAGCGGCTGACCGAGGCGCTCGGACAGAGTGAGCGGCCCGAGTTCGACGTAGGCGGCACGACCGGCGAGAGTCTCGGAGACGTTGCGCATGCGGAGCAGATTGGACGAGCCCGTGAGGAGGAACGCACCCGGACGCTCATCGCGATCGACCGCGAGCTTCACTGAACGCATGAGTTCGGGGGCCAGCTGGATCTCGTCGATGACCGTGAGACCGACTGCGTCGCCGCCGACCAGACCGAGCGGGTCTGCGGCTGCGCGCTCGAGCACGTCGGGGCGGTCGAGCGTCAGATACGTGCCAGGGCCCTACTCGAGAACCGCTTGCGCGAGCGTGGATTTGCCAACCTGACGCGCGCCCGTGACCACGACCACCCGGAACTGGTCGAGTAGGTCGAGCACTCGATCGGCGAGATGCCTGCGAACCTTCGGCGAAGTAATCATGTATGAAATTCTGACATGACCATGTAGGAATTGCTAGCATGACGCTGCGCTGTTTCGTCCGATTGCCTCAAATACTGCATGATGTTACATTTGGAGTGTTGGCCCCCTCCCGTCCGGACGTCGGAGGGATCTCTCGCACAAGCGATTCCGGCCGGAGATGCCCATGAGATGCGGAGGTGTGCGGACCATGACGACATCGGATGCGGGACTCGCGGTCTGTTCGGTGTGTGGCCAGCGCGCGGTCGAGATGACTCGTGATCCGATCGCGATCGAGTTTCGGGAGGGCACATGGCGCATAGAGCCTGACTTCGACTATGAGCGGTGCCGTGCCTGTGGGGAGGAGTTGTATCCCGGTCCCGGGATCACAGATCTCACTCGACGGGCGATTGCGCTCGCGCGAAAGGAGCTCGGCTTTCTGACACCCGATGAGGTTCGGGGCGTCCGCCACGCGCTGGACCTCACGCAGGGTGACTTTGAGCGGGCGCTCGGAGTCTCCCGTGGCACCATGGGTCGTTGGGAGCGAGGGGAGGTGTTCCAAAGCGCCACCGCGGACCGGTTGATGCGCGTGCTGGCAGAGTGCCCGGATCTCATCCGCTGCGACGCATTGTCCTTCGTGGCCCGGGAGACTCGCGGTCCCTATCGGAAGCAACGTTGACATGCCAAGATCTGTTATCGCTGAGTGGAATCCGCAGTCTGCGGTGCGGCTCTCGGAGAGGGCTTCGGCGGTGAGCGAGCCGCGCAGAGCGAGAGGTTCCAGTGCCGACCCGTGAGCGTTCAGCCGAGAAGACCTACGTCCGACAGACATGTTCAGCGCAGCTGTCCCGAATCCGATTGTGGATCCAGTCGCATTGCCCGCCGCGACCTTCCAGCGCGCTCGCATCGAATCTGACGACCGGGCGGATTGCCTTGAGCAGACCCTCCTAATCTCGGGCCTTCGGCAGGCGAACTACGAGGTGTCGATCTCCGTCAATATCGAGTCGGAGCAGTGGACAGAGACGGTCTAGTTTGAGGTCGATGTGCCGATGTACTACAATGACAGCTTGTTTTCAGGGAGGGACTGATGTACGAGACTTCCGCGTCGCTTCCCGTACCAACGGCGTGCAGCACCCAAATTTCAGCCGCATGGTCTCGACCTATGCGGATTGTCCCGGAGCGGTTCTCCGGAGAGTGCGAGCCGCCCACTTTCGCGCAGTCGCAGCCGCAGCTTCCGGTTTCCGAGTTCGACGGAGAGCAGCCAGTTCTCGACCGCGCGGAGTCGACCGAGTAGCCCCTCGGCTTGGCCCAACGATTCTGGCTGACTTAGCGCTCGGCCTCGCTCGAACTCGCTCCACATCGAACCCCGGCATCCTGGCAGAGTCCCCGGATCTGATTCACTGTGACGCACTGTCGTTCGTGGCGAGGGAGACCCGCGGTCCCTACAAGAAGCGGCGCTGACATGCCGACGCACTCCTGGTGCGCGACGCATACGTGATATAATGTGCTCGAATTGTATGTTTGTTATGTTTGGAGGGCACCATGTCCCCTGATCGCACCACGACCTCACACTACAAGGCCGCGGTCAAACGTCTCGAGGACATCGAGCCCGGCAGCGACCTCAGTGCCGAGTTCGTGCGGAATATCGGCGCGGTTCTTGACGAAGTCCCGAATCTGTCGCCCTACCGGTGGGAGCTGGTACTTGCCATGGAGAGCGTTCTTGGCGCCGTGAGTGCCGCCGGGGCTATGGCGGGCGGCCCGGCGACGGTCGCCGCCGAGGTAGCTCGTGAGAATCTGGTGCGGGAGGCCGCCCGCCGGCGTGTGTTCGATGAGCCGATGATGGAGGCCGATTCCGTTGCGCGGGCGCTCGGTTCACGCTCGGTCAACCTCAGCCAGTACGCGAACCTTCGCCGTCGCCGAGGCGAGATTCTCGGCCTACCGGTCGCGAATCATTACATGTTCCCGGCGTTCCAGATCGATGCTGACCGTCGGCGCGTGCTGCCCGTGGTCGCCGAAGTGAACCGGTTGCTTGGCGCCGCAAAGGATCCGTGGGGTGTGGCGTCGTGGTGGTTCTCGGACAACGCGCGTCTCGGGGGCGCTCGTCCGGCCGACCTGGCAGTGGATGACAGCAGAGCCGCTGAGGTGTTGCGTGTCGCGCACGCTGTTCTCGCTCCGGTCGGCTGAAACTCCCGATTGTGGGCCGGTACCCTCCACCAGAGAAGGCGCCGCATCAGGCGGAGATAGCTATCCTGCCCGCGCATACGATGCTCTTCAGAGTGCACTCTGCACGTTTCGGGCCGACCGAGTTCAATCCGACCGATCCCGATGCGCCCGGGGCGGGCGGCGGCGGGCGCTTCGATAGCCCGGGCGGCGTGCCCTCGTTTCTGTACGCGGCGCACTCACCGGAAGCCGCAATCGCCGAATCGCTGCTGCGCGATCTGCCCTTCGGCGCGCGAGGCGCCCGAGAGCTGCCCGGCGCCGCTCTTGCTGCGCGCAGCCTCTCACGGCTGCGAGTGACCCGGGACTTGTCCCTCGTCGCGCTTCACGGCGCAGGGCTTGCCAAGGTCGGCCAGGACACGTGGCTCGTGCACTCGGATGCCAGCGAGTACTCGCAGACGCGCATCTGGGGTCGAGCGATCCTGGCGTGGAACCCGCGAGTGCATGGGCTCGAATGGCGGCCGCGTCACGACGACGACGGCTTGTCGATGTGTCTCTACGAGGACCGGGCCGCAGACCGGCTGCAGGCGGTCTCGACGCTTCCGCTGTGGGAGGGTGAGGGACTCGCGTTGGTTCGGGCGACGCTACTAGCCTTCGGGGTCGCTTCGCCCGCGGGCGTCAAGTAGTGGAGCGAACGTTGGATTTAGCTTGACGGTCGACCGGATTCGGGGGAATATACTTCTTAGATTACCCCTGTGCTTCGGCGCAGGGCGCGAAACCGCCCTCGGGCGGTTTCTGCTTTTTGCGGAGGGCTCTTGGCGACCAACGCACATTCGCAACGCGCGATCGTCTACGTTGACGGTTTCAATCTCTACTACGGGTGTGTCAAGGGCACTCAGTACAGATGGCTTGACTTGGTCAAGCTCGCTGAGCTGATGCTCCCCCAGCACTCAGTGATAGAGGTGAAGTACTTCACGGCGATTGTAGACAGTCCCTCCGGAAGCGTGCGCCAGCAGGTCTACATCGGTGCTCTTGAGAGCACGGGGCGGGTGTCGACCTACCGTGGGCATTTCCTGTCACATGTGAAGAACAAGCCCCGGGATGTTGTCTGCGCACAATGTGGTGATCGCAAGGCAAGAGTCATCATCACAGAGGAGAAGGGCACCGACGTCAACTTGGCCACGCATCTCGTCTACGATGCCTGCACGGACGCGTTCGATGTAGCAGCTGTTGTCTCGAATGACTCAGACCTTGTGATGCCGGTCCTGTTTGCGCGGCAGAAGTGCGGCAAGATGGTTGGAGTGCTGAACCCGCAGAAGCACCCTGCACAGGCGCTTCTGAAGTCGGTCGACTTCTACAAGAAGATTCGTCTGGGGGCGCTTGCCGCAAGTCAGCTACCGCCTGTGATTCTGCACAACGGAAGGCAGTTCCAGAAGCCCACCACTTGGTAGTGAGCGGCCTAAGCGCTTCGGACGGCCGGGAGCGGTAGAGTAATGAAAGCGCTGGGCCGCTGCTCATGCGCATCACGTCTGACATTCCGTACATCCTGCATCTCGTCACAGGGCTTGCCACGAGTATCCCAAATAGCGGATACTCGTCCTATGACGATCGGAGTTCCGAAAGACATCATCTGGGTCGCCTCGTCTCGCGACGATCTGCAGCGGTTCCCCGATCCCGTCAAGAAGCTGATGGGTTTTGCGCTGTTCCAGGCCCAGTGTGGCGGGAAGCACCTTCAGGCGAAGCCGCTGAAGGGCTTCAAGGGCGGACGCCGTCTACGTGCTACATGCGTTCCAGAAGAAGTCCAAGAGCGGGATCCAGACCCCGAAGCGGGAGATGGACATGGTGCGATCCCGACTTCGGATCGCACAGGAGTCGTACCGGGCTGAGACGGACCGGAGGGAAGGTAGGTAGAGATGAGCGACAACACGCCTGAGTGCACCAAGAGCAGCGGCAATGTGTTCGCCGATCTCGGACTCCCCGAGTCCGATGAGCTGCTCGCCAAGGCCGCGCTCGCGAACCAGATCGCCAGCATCGTCAACCACCGCCATCTGACGCAGGTGGAGACGGCTCGGATCCTCGACACTGGCCAGCCCAAGGTCTCCGAGCTGCTCGCCGGGAAGCTTGGTGGGTTCTCGATTGAGCGGCTGATCCGCTACTTGAACGCGCTCGATCGGGACGTTCAGATAGTCGTAACCCCCAAGCCCCGCAGTCGCGCCCACGCTACCCTGAGCGTGACGGGGAAGACGAGTCCGTCACGTTCCAGCGACGTGGTGTGCGCGGGGTAGCCGCTGGTGGGTCGAACTAGGGGATCAGCGGACGGCCAGGAGCGCTAGACTTGCGACAGCGCATGGGCCGCAGCTGATGCGCACCACTAGCCCCAATTCCTGAAGCGCCTGCCGATAGCAGCCTCTTGATCCGCGTTGCTTCGCCAATCAGGCTCCTCTGTTGCCATACTGATTGAGGCAGTCAACCGGGAGGAGCGTCAACGGTGCCAATCGCCAGGAGCGTCGTGGATTCAACGCGGTTCAATCGCGAACTGGCGTTGCCGTACGAGTTGCGCATCGAGGACTTTCAGTTGGCCATGCAGGATGCGTACGATTTCTACTCGTTGGACGGCGTGAGCTACAATCCACATGAACGGCGAGCCCCGCCGCTCAGGCCGAAGAACGTTCTGTGAGACACGTCAGTAGTGGTATCGCAGCTGGGCAATCAAGATGGCGTCCCCTTCGACGCGGTACACCAGCCGGTGTTCATCCGTGATGCGGCGCGACCAGTAGCCGGACAACGCATGCTTGAGCGGTTCCGGTTTGCCGACGCCCTCGAAAGGTGCCTGTTGGATGTCCCGAATGAGGGCATTGATTCGCTGGACGAGCTTGCGATCGGTCTTCTGCCAGTAGAGGTACTCATCCCACGCGTGCTCGGAAAAGACGACCCTCACTCGGCCAGCTTCCTCTCGGTTCCGCCGCCAGCCTCAAGCTCAGCAATCGCCTCGAGCAGCCGCTGAGCGTTCTTGGGGCTGCGCAGCAGGTAGGACGTCTCCTCAAGAGCCTCGTAGTCATCCAGCGAGATCATCACGACCGACGACGAGGCCTTCCGCGTCACGATGATGGGGGCGTGGTCCTCGCACACACGATCCATCTCGCTGGCGAGGTTGCTGCGGAGTCGGGTGTATGGGATAGCGTTCATCATTGTCCTCCAAGATTCACCTGTACAGGTAATGGTACAGGTTGACGGCTCACAGAACAAGCGCTTCCAGTCGTACGCGCGGCCGATCAGATTGCCGCCCGCTCTCCGGCAGGTTGCCCCGGGGGTGCGCGGCGAATACTATACGTGGGACGCCAGGCCGCGGCTGCATGAGAGCCGCCCCGCGGGGAGACCGATGACAGGCTTCGAGCTCTATCTCAAGCGCAACGCCAAGAAGTTCGACACGTACCTTTCGACCTTCTTTGCCAATGGCACACACCCGGACATGCGCCGGTATCTCTACGAACTCGTGGCCGACTTCACCGCCAACGCCGGCAAGCGCCACCGCCCGCTCATCTGCCTGCTCGCGTGCGAGGCGGTCGGAGGAGACCCGGACAAGGCGTGGCCGTCAGCTGCCGCCATCGAGCATTTCCACACAGCCGCGCTCATCCACGATGACATCGAGGACTCCTCGCTGACCCGTCGCGACGAGCCGTGCCTCCACGTCCGCGAAGGCGAAGGGCTCGCGATCAACGCCGGCGACCTCGCGCTCTCGCTCGTGTGCGGCACCGTCGTCCACGATCCCGGCCTCGACGACCACACCAAGCTGCGCGTGCTTGCCGAGCTTGTCGCGATGACGACGCGCACCATCGAAGGCCAGGCGCTCGACATCGGCTGGGCGCGCGACGACCGCTTCGACCTCTCGATCGAGGACTACCTCGCGATGGCCAACCACAAGACCGCGTACTACTCGGGCGCCGTGCCGCTTGCCGTCGGCGCCATCATCGGCGAGGGGACCGACGAGCAGGTCGAGGCGCTCCGCAGCTTCGGCATGGCCGCCGGCCTTGCGTTCCAGATCCAAGACGACGTGCTGAACCTCGTCGGCACACGCGAAGCCACAAAGAAGGATTTCCGCTCCGACATCGCCGAGGGCAAGCGAACGCTCGTGGCGATCCACGCGCTCCAGCACGCCGACCGCCGGGAGCGCCTGCTCGCGATACTCACGGCCCGCGAGACCGATCCCGCCGCGCTCGACGAGGCCGTCGCCATCATGCGCTCCTCGGATTCGATCACCTTCGCCGAGGACTACGCCCGCGCGCTCATCCTCGATGCCAAGGAGTCGCTCGAGACCGCGCTTCCTCCGAGCAACGCGCGCAAGCTGCTGATGTCGATGGCGGACTTCTTCGTGAAGCGGAGCAGCTAGGTACCTTGACCCACGCGTCGGCGGCGAGAGAAATCAATCCCCGGCCGCTGCGACGGATTGCTCGTACGCTTCGATCTGTTCGTACGTAAGCGAGCGCACGTCGCCGTGTGAGTAGAAGCACTTGTACCAGTCAACCGTGAGGCGCAAGGCGCTATCGAGATCGAGCACGGGCTGCCAGCCGAGGTCGCGATGGGCCTTAGTGCTGTCGAGCTTGAGTGTGCCAGCCTCATGAGGCGCGTTTCTGTCACTCATGTCTTTCCAGTGCCCCGAGCCCCACATGGTGACGAAGCGATCGATGACGCACTCTACACGGCACATGCTGTCCTCGTGCGGGCCGAAGTTCCACGATCCATCGAAGCCAGCCTCGGACTCGAGAAGCCGTGTGGCCAACATCAGGTAGCCGCCAAGCGGCTCGAGCACGTGCTGCCAGGGTCGAACGTGTCCAGGGTTTCTCACCGCTAGTTCGTCTCCGCGTGCCAGCGCACGTGCCGCGTCGGGGATCAGTCGGTCCGGGCTCCAATCACCGCCGCCGACCACGTTGCCTGCGCGAGCGGTTGTAACGGCGGCGGCGGTAGCGTGTGGACCGAAGAAGGAGTTCGCGTACGCGGCGGTCACGATCTCGGCACATGCCTTCGACGAGCTGTAGGGGTCTTTTCCGCCCAGCGAATCATCTTCTCGATATCCCCGAGACCACTCGCGGTTCTCATAGCACTTGTCGCTCGTCACGACGACCACAGCACGCGTCGACGCGCATTCCCGCGCGGCTTCGAGCACGTGTACCGTACCCATGACGTTCGTGCGGTAGGTCTCGACCGGCTCGTCGTAGGAGATCCGCACGATTGGCTGGGCCGCGAGGTGGAAGACAACCTCGGGCTGGACTCGCGCGAACACGGCCTTCACAGCGGCCAAGTCGCCTACGTCCGCAATCGTGGAATCGACGATGTCTCGCAAACCGCAGACCTCGTACATGGCCGGATCGGTGGCTGGTTCCAGTGCGAGTCCGCTCACCGACGCCTCCAGCCGATCGAGCCACATGGAGAGCCAAGAGCCCTTGAAGCCGGTGTGGCCTGTCACGAGGACGCGACGGTCGCGGAGAGCTTCATCGAGGGGACCTCGCATCGTCGTCCGCGCCTTCCTCTGTGTGCCGCCGCTCTCTTCTCCGTACAGCAGTCGAGCACCCGTGCCCGGGCATGCGCAATCGCATTCCCGCTAGCCCTGCGCCCCACAAATATGACATGGCGACGGGCCCGGGGGAAGCAGCGCATTGCCTTGACAGGTCCGACAGGGCGACCATACAGTCGGCGTACTGCTCGTCCCGATTGAGCCAGAAGAGAATCTCGACTCGGGTTCCCATGAGGTGGAGAGGTCCATGAAGGTTGTAATCTTGGCAGGTGGTTTGGGGACTCGGCTTGCAGAGGAGACCCAGACGCGACCTAAGCCTATGGCCGAGGTCGGCGAAAAGCCGATGCTATGGCACATCATGAAGACGTACAGTCACTACGGCTTCAACGAGTTCGTCATATGCCTCGGCTACAAGGGCTACATGATCAAGGAGTACTTCTCCAACTATTTCCTGCACAACTGTGACGTCACCTTCGACATGCGCACTCGCGACATGCAGGTGCACCAGAACGCGAACGAACCGTGGCACGTCACGCTCGTGGACACAGGAGCCGAGACTCAGACGGGCGGCAGGCTCAAGCGTGTCGCGCCGTACGTCGGTGATGAGACCTTCATGATGACGTATGGCGACGGGGTGTCGGACGTGAACATAGGCGAACTCGTTGAGTACCATCGGTCGCATGGCAGACTGGCGACTGTCACGGCCGTCCAGCCGCTCGGCCGGTTCGGAGCACTGGCCGTCGGCAACGATTCTGCCGTCACAGCTTTCAATGAGAAGCCTGCAGGTGATGGTGGCTGGATCAACGGCGGCTACTTCGTCCTGCAACCCGAGGTACTGGACTACATCTCTGGGGACGAGATGCCATTCGAGCAGCAACCCCTGGAGACACTTGCCGAGGAGGATCAGCTGAGGGCTCACAAGCACCTGGGCTTCTGGCAGCCGATGGACACGATTCGCGACAAGAACGATCTCGAGCAACTGTGGCTGTCCGGCAGGGCGCCCTGGAAGGTCTGGTGAGCCGAGATGGCGCCTGACCCCAAGGAGCCGGGCGACGACCTCAGGAGCGAGATTCTCGACGCGGTTCGGCGGTACTTCGAAGCGACCTATGGCGAGCGCGAGCCGTTCGAACCTGGCAAGACCCGGGTGAACTACGCGGGCCGCGTGTTCGACTCACGCGAGATGGTCGATCTCGTCGACGCGTCGCTCGATTTCTGGCTGACGTACGGTAGGTACTCGAAGCGGTTTGAGGAGAGCCTCGGCTG
Source organism: Actinomycetota bacterium (assembly GCA_030682655.1). Taxonomy (NCBI): domain Bacteria; kingdom Bacillati; phylum Actinomycetota; species Actinomycetota bacterium. The sequence goes on from JAUXNU010000216.1 coordinate 16,923, forward strand.
CTATGTCGGAACGAGACACTGCTTCTTGGTGAACTCGGGCTCATCCGCGAATCTCCTCGCTTTCATGGCGCTCACCTCCGAGAAGCTAGGCGAGCGGCGCGTGGAGCGCGGCGACGAGGTGATCACCGTCGCCGCCGGCTTTCCAACGACGATCACCCCCATCGTCCAGTACGGGGCCGTCCCTGTCTTCGTTGACGTGGAGCTATCCACCGCGAACGTCGATGTCTCACTCCTTGATGGAGCACTGTCACCTCGTACCAAAGCCGTCATGCTCGCGCACACCCTTGGCAATCCATTCGACGTGGGTGCTGTCCGCGCGTTCTGTGAGCGCCACGGCCTCTGGCTGGTGGAGGACAACTGCGATGCTCTCGGCTCTCGCTATCGGGGTGTACTCACCGGTGGTTTCGGTGACATCGGGACTAGCAGCTTCTACCCCCCTCACCACCTGACAATGGGTGAGGGGGGCGCCGCGTACACCAACGACGATCGTCTCGCCGCCATCCTCTTGTCGCTCCGAGACTGGGGGCGGGACTGCTGGTGCCCTTCCGGACGCGACAATACCTGCGGGAAGCGTTTCTCGCAGCAGTTCGGCGAACTGCCGTTGGGCTACGACCACAAGTACGTGTATTCGGAGTTCGGCTACAACTTGAAGGCGACCGAGATGCAGGCTGCAATCGGCTGCGCCCAGCTAGAGAAGCTGCCCGGGTTCGTGAAGGCCCGCCGTCGCAACCATGACTTGCTCGCCGAACTTCTCGAGCCTCTTTCCGACGCGCTCATGCTCCAACAGGCGACCGAGGGTAGCGATCCGAGCTGGTTTGGTTGCCTGATGACGGTGCGGTCTGGGTGCGGTGTGTCCCGTGACGCGATCGTCCGGAAGCTGGAGGACGCAGGGATTCAGACGCGGATGCTCTTCGCTGGGAACATGGTTCGCCAGCCGCTGTTCGACGGAATGCGCAAGCTCCATGAGGGCTACCGCGTCGTGGAGCCGCTGGAGAATACGGACCGCATCATGAACGACTCGTTCTGGGTCGGCGTCTACCCGGGTCTTACAGAGGAGATGGTGCGGTACATGGCGTCGGTCATCGGCGACGCGGTTTCGACGGCGACGGCGAGATGATCGTGTCCGGCTTGGCGAACTCAGGGACCGCGTACGAGTGCTCCGAGAATGCGAGCGCCAAGTCGTGAAGGTGGATGAGGGTCGCAGCATGTCGGCTGGGTGGCTGCGGGGGTTCATCGCAACCCATGCGGAGAAGCTGCGCTACCTCTTCGTCGGTGGCTGGAACACGGTGTTCGGGTACGGCCTATTCTTGCTTCTGCTTGCACTCGTCGGGAACCCGCTGCGTTCAGTTGAGTCTTCACCCGTGCTGCTCATCTCACTTGTCGGGCGCAACTACTACCTTGTCGTTGGGTTGCTTGGGTGGTTTGTCGCCGTGCCGCAGAGCACGGTGACGATGAAGTACTTGGTGTTTCGCAGCGAGGGTGCCCTGCTGCCCCAGATAGGGCGGGCGTACTTCGTGTATGCGCCTGCCCAGGTCCTGGGCACGGGAGTTCTGTGGCTGACGGTCCGCGTGGCGCACCTCACGCCTCAGATCGGTGGTCTCGTCACGATTGCCGTGACCACGGTATTCAGCTATCTGGGTCACAAGTACTTCACGTTTCGCAGACACCCCGAGTTCGACGAGGCCCGTGAGGGTCGCGCGCGTCACGATGGCGAATGAGCTCGACGGGTCACCGGATCACTGCGTGCGATGAACGCGCGATGCCAAGTGATCGAGACTCGGCATACGCGGGAGGTTCGCCCGGGTTGTGTCCTCGCGATAAGATGAGACGAGCGCATCCTCAAGGGGCATTTCATGATGACTGGCAGATCAACCTATCCCGGAACTCGCTGCATGCTGACCCCCACCGACGTGCAACGTGGGGCAGTCGCGGTGGCGCTGGCGCACGTACTCCGGGCCGCTGGTGAGCGCCGCCGTGGATAGGCCCCCGAATCCCCTCGCCGCCGATTTGAACCACATCTTGGCGCAGACGGGTGAGATCTGGGGTGCACTGCGCGGCGGACGCGTCCTCATCACAGGGGGGACCGGATTCTTCGGCCACTGGATGCTTGAGAGCCTGCTTTGGGCGAACGATCAGCTGAGTCTAGGTGTAGAAGCGGTCGTGCTCTCGCGTGACCCAGGGCGATTCGGGCGACAGTCGCCGCACTTGGCACGAAGAGAAGAGGTCACGCTTGTCGCAGGCGATGTCTGCTCGTTCGAGTTCCCCGAAGGTCCGTTCACGCACGTCCTCCACATGGCAGCGGAGACGAACACCCGACTGACCAATCCCGCGCCCTCGGCTTACTTCGACACAGCAGTTTGCGGCACCCGCCGAGTTCTCGAGTTCGCAAGGTCCCGCGAAGTCGAGCAACTCCTATTCACCAGCTCCGGCGCAGTCTACGGGCCGCAACCGGCAGACTGCGACCGACTCTCCGAGGACGACGCGATTGCGCCCCCTCCCGAGAGTGTTGCTCACGCATATGGGCATGGGAAGAGAGCTGCCGAATTCCTCTGCAGCGCGGCCCACCACGAGACTGGACTTCAGACCAAGATTGCTCGCTGCTTCGCTTTTGTCGGTCCCTACCTCCCCTTGGACTCAGGATACGCGATCGGCGACTTCATCGGAAGCGCACTGCGGGGAGACGCAATAAGGCTTTCAGGTGATGGCACACCGATGCGATCCTATCTGTATTCTGCGGACCTTGCGTCGTGGCTTTGGACGATACTGCTTCGGGGCGAGCCGGCTCGCCCATACAACGTTGGCTCCTACAGAAGCATCAGCATCCTCGACCTTGCTACACTGGTTGCTCAGGTGGTCGATGACAGCATCCGCATCGAGGTCGCGAGGGAACCGGTCGCTGGTGGCCTGAGGCAGCGGTACGTGCCCGACACTGCTCGAGCTGTCCGGGAATTGGGGCTGTGTGTGACGATCGGACTGCGTGACGCCGTTGCCCGAACAGCGACTTGGCACAGGAGAATCGCTACGACTCAGGAAGGGGCATAGCCTTGACGGTTGCCGACCTCGTCTTCGAGTTCCTTGCCGCACGCAAGGTCCGCGATGTCTTCACCGTCACCGGTGGCGGAATCATGCATCTGGTTGACGCGTTGGGACGCAATCCAGACATGAGGTACTGGTGCAATCACCATGAGCAGGCCTGCGCCATCGCCGCGGAAGCGTATGCGAGAGTCACTGGGGGCGTTGGCGTTTGCCTCGTCACCACAGGGCCCGGTAGCACGAATGCCCTGTCAGGTATCGCGGGTGCCTGGGTCGACTCAGTACCGGTCGTCGTCATCTCGGGACAAGTTCGGACCGACCTAATTGCCCACTACTCCAAGCATCGACAGTTCGGGCCGCAGGAGATCGACATCATCTCAATGGCACGACCTGTGACGAAGTATGCGCATACCCTGACGCCCACGGACGACGTACAGGCGCAGTTGGAACGAGCTGTCCGCACCGCAACATCTGGACGCCCGGGACCCGTCTGGCTCAACATCCCGTTGGACGTTCAAGGGATGACGGTTCGTGAACCGGGGTCCGGCGTACATGCGCAGTCCGCTGCCGATGGATCGAATCCACGCCGAGACGGCCAACTCGACGAACTCGCTACCGTGCTGGGTCTATTGGCGCATGCGAACCGGCCGCTGGCGGTGTGCGGCAGTGGCATACGTATGGCGGGAGCAGAGGACCTCCTCCTTCAGTTCGTCGAGCGTTTTGGCTGTCCAGTCGTCGCCACGATCGGTGGCATGGACCTTATGCCTGAAGAGCACACACTGTATATGGGGAGGTTCGGCCCAACGGGCCAAAGAAGGGCGAACTTTGCCATCCAGAATGCGGATCTCCTCCTGTGCCTCGGTACCAGCATGTCGGTAGCCGCCATCGGCTTCGATGCCGACCGCTTCGCACCGATGGCCAGGAAGGTCATGGTGAACATTGATGCGGAGGAATCGAACAAGCCAAACCTCGCCGTCGATTTCTCGCTGGTGGCGGATGTCAAATGGTTCCTGGCGGAGACGCTCGAGAACGGGTCCTATTGCCGGAGTAGTCGCGATGGGCGTTGGCTGGACGCACTCTCCGAGTGGAAGAGTCGATACCCGCTGGTCACTGCCGACCACTCCGCTGACGTTGAGCATGTGAACAGCTACGTGCTCGTGCATCGGATATCCGAGGCTATGCGCCCGGGAGAGGTGATTCTCAGCGGAAATGGTCTGGACGCCCAGTCGGTCTTCCATTCCTTTGCCGTCAAGACGGGCCAGAGGGTCATCACGAATCGCAACTACGGCGCCATGGGATGGGATCTGCCGGCTGCAGTGGGCGCATCTGTCGCGAGGGGCGGTGCTCAGGTCGTCCTCGTCACTGGCGACGGCAGCATCGAGATGAACGTGCAAGAACTTCTTACCATCGGTCACAACCGAATGGACATCAAGATATTCATACTCAACAACAGCGGATATCAGTCTATCCGTGCTACACAGGCGCTCTTCTGTGCGGGCAGGTTCATCGGTTGCGATGCAGCTTCGGGGGTCAGCAATCCGGACTTCGAGTCGCTTGCTTCCGCCTATGGGCTGGAGTATCGGGTTCTCAGGTCGAATCAGGACCTGGAGGATGGGGTTCGTGCGGTCTTGGCTGTGGACGGTCCCTGTCTCTGCGAGGTCAACGTTTCTTACCACCAAGAACGGAATCCACGGATCGTCTCGCGACGTCGCGAAGACGGCACGTTCGAATCCAGCCCGCTTGATGACCAGTATCCCTTCCTGCCGGAAGAAGAGAGAGAGGCCGTTATGTCGCTGTTTCGACAAGAAGGCGTCGACAGTTGATGGTCACGCAGGCTGCTACCGGAGAGAGAAGCCGCCGCCCCCAGGGCGAGCGGTGAGCGGAGAGGGGCTGAGTGAGCATGAACATCCCGACTACTTCGATAGTGATCACTGCCTACAACGTCGAACGGTACATAGGTCGGGCCATTCGTTCCGCGCTGAAGCAGAGTGTGGATCGGGGTAGCTACGAGGTCATCGTGGTGAACGATGCAAGCACCGATCGCAGTCGGTTTGCTCTCGAAGTGTTCGAGGATGACATACGGTTGATCAACAACGAAGAGCAACTCGGCCTGCCAGCATCGCTCAACGTGGGGATTCGAGAAGCGCGTGGTCAATACGTAGTGCGGATTGACGGCGATGACTACGTTCATGAGGACTTCATCAGGATTCTAGAGGCGCATCTGAAGATGAATGAGAGTAGTGGCGCTTTCGCGTGCGACTACCTACTCGTGAATGATGAAGGCGTAACACTCGCACATCGAGACTGTCTCGAGCATCCCATCGCTTGCGGCATCATGTTCCACATCGAACAGCTGATTGACGTTGGGTTGTACGACGAGGAGTTTCTGTCTTGCGAAGACGAGGACCTCCGTCATCGATTCCTTGCGAAGCATACGATCGACCGCATCCAGCTGCCCCTCTACCGCTATCGCCGGCACGAGAACAACATGACGAACGATCTCGCGAAGATGGCGCAGTTCCGCCAGAGACTACAAGAGAAGGAAGGATAGCGATGCCCTGCATCGCCATAGGACACCGCGTCGTTGGCGACGGCGAGCCGTACGTCATTGCTGAGATCGGAGTCAACCATGAAGGACGTCTAGATCTTGCCGTAGAGATGATCACACTCGCGGCAGCGGGCGGCGCTGATGCGGTCAAGTTCCAGACGTATAAGGCCGCCACTCTTGCAGCGCGGGAGAGTGCTTCGTATTGGGATACAGCCAAAGAGCCTGCGAGAAGTCAATTCGAACTGTTCAGTCGTTACGACGGGTTCGGTGAGACCGAGTATCAACTGCTGGCCGAGGAGTGTAGTGTCCGCGGCGTTGATTTCCTGTCAACGCCCTTTGACGAAGGCGCGGTCGACTTTCTCGCTCCGCTGATGCCGTGCATCAAAGTCGCCTCCGCCGACATCACGAACGTATCCCTGCTGCGCAAGATTGCCGCCATCGGCAAGCCGGTGCTACTGTCGTGCGGCGCGTCGACCCTAGCGGAGACCCGAGAAGCAGTTCACCTGCTTCTCGAAGTCGGAGCGCCCTCGCTGGCATTGCTGCACTGCGTGCTCAACTACCCCACGTCGGATGCAAACGCGAACCTGCTCATGATCAGGGATCTGCGCGAGGCCTTCCCGGACTTAGTGATAGGCTACTCGGACCACACGGTGCCAGATGAGTCAATGACGGCATTGACGGCGGCCTACATGGCGGGCGCCGACATCATTGAGAAGCACTTCACGTACGACAAGTCGTTGCCAGGCAACGATCACTACCACGCTATGGATAGCGCTGACCTCGCGCGCTTCCGCCAGCGTCTCGACTTGACGCGCAAGCTTGCAGGGACGGCGGGCAAGCGGGCGCTGGACTCGGAGCGGCCTGCGCGAATGAATGCACGAAGGAGTGTAGTCCTGGCGAAGGACGTGCACTCAGGAGAGTCCTTGTGCAAGGCAACGGTTGCCAAACGTCCGGGCACGGGAATCACGGCAGCGAACTACGACGAAGTCCTGGGGATGTCTGCTGCCCGCGACCTACCGTCGGACCACATCCTCATGTGGTCCGACGTCATGCGAGCGGGTGGCGAGCGAACGGTTGCTGTCCTGGACTTGGGCGGCGCAAAGAATCGTCTTCCCCACTTTGAGATGGCCGAGCTCGGCGGTTTCCGGCTGATCGACTGGGTGATCGAGCGGGTACGGCAGGCTTCGACGATTGATGAGTTGCTTGTCGCCATACCCGATGGAGAGGACGATGGACTCCTCACGCATCTGGCTGTTGAGCACGCCGTCAGCGTTGTCCGGGGTCCGCGGGATGACGCCCTTCATCACATCGTGACTGCGGCGCGTCGGTCACGTGCCGACGTCATCGTTTGCGTTTCTGTCGCGAACCCGCTCGTCGATCCCGTGGAGATCGACCGAGTCGTGAGGTTCTTTCGAGCCTCTCGCCCCGATTGCGCCTGCGAAGACGCAAGCGACTACTGCGCAAGCGGCCTAGCCGGACCAGTAGTGTCCCGTGCTGCTCTCGAGTATCTTGAGATGTGTGTGACCGACCCTCAGTCGCGCGAGTGCGCGACTCTGGTCTCGCTGGCAAGTGCCGAGAATCTGCGTGTCGAGGCCGCACGACCGCCGAGTGTTCTCGCATCTTCAGACGTCAAACTCGATATTGTGACCGAAGCCGACCTCGGGCGTCTCCGAGGCCTCCTGTCACTCGTGCAGCAGGAGGAGAGGCACGCGGGAGATCCTCGTTCTCTGCCCGCAACGGCGTTCGTCGCCGCATGGCGGGAACAGCAACGCCGCGGGCACCACTAGCGCCTTGACGGTATACCCTGCACGTGTGACAAGATGTCACCCATATGCCACCTGACGATGCGAACGAGGCTCGCGGCACCGTCCCGTTGCCGGCCTCCAGCATGTTGCGCTGCATACCCGATATCAGCAAGATCGAAAGCGGCTGAACCGGCTGGTGATGACCGCGCCTGCTTGGCCTCGTCCGACTAAACGGAGTTGAGTCACATTGAGTGAAGACCTCTCTCATCAGCTGGAACTTCTCCTCTCCGAGAGCTACGAATCGGTGATTGAGCGCGCGTACTCGAGTTTCGACAGGATGGCCGCGCCCGTGGCAGACTCGGTCGTCCTGTTCGGGGCGGGTGGAATGGGTAGGCGGACTCTCGCCGGTCTCCGGTCACTCGGCATTCCACCAGTGGCGTTCTCCGATAACAACCCCGATCTATGGAACACTGTTGTTGACGGGATTCCTGTGTTGAGCCCGGAGGCTGCGGCACTCGACTACGGTGATCATTCGGTGTTCCTAGTGACGATTCTGCACGTGGAAAGTGGGCACCCAGTCGCTCAAGTCGAGGCTCAGCTGAATCGAATACGCCCGGTTCGCGTCATCTCCGTGGGCTATCTGTATTGGAAGTACCCGTCGGTATTCGGCCCATACTTCTTTCTCGACTCACCCGGAAAGGTAATCGAGCAAGCTGACCAGGTGTCGCGCGCCTTGGACCTCTGGGCAGACGAGACGTCACGGGCTGAGTACGTAGCGCAGATTCGCAATCGGCTATGGCTTGACTGGGAACAGCTGCCCCCCGGAGCGCCTGACCAGTACTTCCCATCTGATCTGCCTTCGATGGTGGGTCCTGACACGGGAGAAGTGTTTGTGGACTGCGGTGCGTTTGATGGTGACACAATCCGCATGTACCTCGAGAGGCGCGGAGATGGGTTCGCCCAAATCCACGCATTTGAGCCGGACCCAGTGAACTTCGCACTACTGTCGGCATTCAGAGAGGCTCTCCCGCCAACGGTCGCCAAACGTATCGATGTCCTCCAGGCAGCGGTTTCGGGCCAGTCGGGCACAGTCTCTTTCGACGCCTCCGGTAGCGATCAATCTCGAATGGGTGTTGGAGGAGCGACTGAGGTGCCGTGTGTGGCCCTTGACGACGTGCTCAAGACGGGGACGTCCATGTATATCAAGATGGACGTAGAGGGCGCCGAATTCGATGCGCTTTGTGGTGCGGGACAAATCATCAAGAAGGGCTTGCCGCGACTCGCGGTTTGTGTGTACCACACAGTCGACCACCTGTGGCGAATCCCCAACCTCTTGGCTTCGATGTCGAGTGAGTACAGCTTCTACCTGCGCCGCCACCGCAATGCCGGATGGGAGACCGTCTGCTATGCCGTGCACCGTGAGAGTCGTAGGTAGCTGCTGGGTCAAATCGGTGATGTTGGCAGTTGCCCGACATCGCGTCTGGACGGGGGAGCCCTATTCCGCCGGCTCGAAGTTGATGCGCTCTCGTTCTACAACCAAAGGCCGGTGCAGCACTTGGGTGTAGATGGCGCCGACGTACTCGCCCACTATGCCCAGGAAGATGAGTTGTACCGAGGAGAAGAAGAACAATCCTATAACCAGCGGGGCGACGCCCACCGCGAGCTGGTTCCAGAACAACAGCTTGTACACCAGATAGACAAGTCCCGCGACCAAGCTCAGCGTTGCAGTGAGGAATCCTAGCATGGCAGCCAATCGAAGCGGAACCTTCGAGTGACTTGTGAAGCCGAGCATCGCCAAGTCATAGAGCGTGTAGAAGTTGTTCTTGGTAACACCGCTCTTCCGATTGAGTTGACGATAGGGGATGCGGGCCACGGGGTAGCCGAATTCTGATATCAGGCCACGCACGTAGGGGTACGGGTCGTCCAAGCCGCGCAGCCGTTCGATCACCTCGCGGTCGTACAGTCCGAAGCCGGTGACGTGCTCGATTAGCTCGACATCGGCGAGACTGCGAACGAGCCTGTAGTAGGCGGTTCGAAGGAGATAGAAGAGGCGGGATTCTGCGCTCTCGGTCTTCTGACCTACGACAACCTTGAAGCCAGCCTCCCATTGTTCTACGAACTTGGAGATGAGTTCCGGAGGATCTTGGAGGTCAGAGACCATGCAGATCACTGCGTCACCGCGTGCCTCGAGTACCGCATGATAGGGCGACCTGGTTTGCCCGAAGTTGCGCATGTTGAAGATGACCTTGACTCGATGATCGGACGCTGCCAATGACCTGAGGATGGATTGCGTCGAGTCAGTTGAGGCGTTGTCGATGAAGATGTGTTCGTAGTCGTACTCAGTCAAGCTGGCGAGAACCTGCTTCAGCCGCTCGTAGAGTTCTACGACATTGCCCTCTTCGTTGTAGCAGGGTGTGACGATGCTGATGAGCTTCTTCGACATATGAGTTGTCTTCCCAATGGTTGTGCATCGACCAGGGCGGGCCGCTCGCGCGACCCTGGTGCCATCGTCGGCTACACTCAGCAGCGGGAGTTTATCACACACTGCGTTTGGTGGACGCCTCCGGCTAGGGAGCGACGCACGATGACACCAGAGGGCAAAGGGAGCGATGGTGTGAGAGGTGGCCTAGCGGAGGAACGCGAAGCCCAGAGAGCGAGGGGTTCGGCCGCATGAAGAAGCAACCACGGGGCGTGTCGATCGTCATCCTCGCGCATAACCAACTGAAGTACACGCAGGAGTGCCTCGAGGCGCTCGACGCCACGACCTCGGGCCATCAGATCATCATCGTGGACAACGCGTCCACTGACGGGACGCCCGAGTACCTTCGTCAGCTCGAAGAGGAGAAGCCGCACGTGCGGGTTTTCTACAACAAGCGCAACGTGGGCTTTGCCGCGGGCTGCAATCAGGGTGTCGCAGCCTCACGAAACGGCACGATTTGCCTGCTCAACAACGACACCGTGCCGATGGAGGGATGGCTCGACAGCATGCTCGAAGTGCTGGAGCCGGGCGTGGGAGCGGTGGGGTCCAAGCTGATGCTGCCCGACACCACGCTGCAGCACTGCGGGATCGAGTTCCAGTACAATACCGATCCGCGGCCGCACTTCTGGCCGTACCACCGCTACCTCAAGGAGCCGGAGGATCTTCCGGCGGCCAACGTGCTCGAAGAGGTGCCGGGCGTCACTGCGGCGTGCCTGCTGACCACCAAGAAGGTCTGGGACCGCGTGAACGGGATGGACGAGGGCTACATCGTCGCGAACTTCGAGGATGTGGACTTCAATCTCGCGGTGCGGGACGCCGGGTTCAAAGTGTTGTACCAGCCTGCGTCCAGGCTGACGCACTACTGGGGCACGACCGTCAACTCGAAGGGCGACGCTCCGGACTCGCCAAGGCAGTACTTCCAGCAGAACTACGGACGGCTCATGCAGAAGTGGTTTGACACGCTCGCCGGGGGATTGGCCAACGTCTGAAAGCGTTTCGGTAGGCATCTCGGGTTGCGGCGTGGTGGGCATCACTCCACAAACGCTGAGAAGGATTGTTCGTACCGCTCGACTTGTCTGTGCGTGAGAGCGCACGCGTCGCCCTGCGAGTAGAAGCATTTGTACCAGTCCACCGTGAGACGCAACGCGTCGTCGAGGCTGAGTAGGGGCTGCCTCCGAGTTCTCGACTGGCCCTACCGCCGCCTAGTTCTCGGATTCCTAAGTATTAGCGCGTAATCCGTGGCTCTCGGACATGGTACCATCTCCGTGAGGAGAGGAGGTGCCATGTCCAGAAGAAGCCCGTACGTCATCGAACTCAGCGAGGAAGAGCGTCGGGTCTTGGAG
>JAUXNU010000217.1 GCA_030682655.1 Actinomycetota bacterium
GGAATAGGTGTTCGGCTTCAGCCGTTACAGTGTTCGGCTTGCGGCGTTACCGTGTTCGGCTTCGGCAAGAACGGTGTTCGACTTCGACCGGAATACGCAGAACGAGCCAACCTCACCTGCCGAGGACCGCCAGGCGTTTGCCGAGGTCGTTGCGTGCCTGGTGGCATACAACTTCGGCGAGGACGGGCGCGTCACTCCGAAGTCGTGCTTCAAAGGCTTCGAGGCGTACTCGTTCGGTCAGAAGAAGGCGGCCTCGGCGTTCGCCACCGCGCGAGTCGCTGTGGCCCTGCGCCGTGTGAGTGCGGTGGCCGCAGAGGCGGCGGCTGTCGACGTGCTTGCGCTCGGAAGCGCCAAGGGCGGGACGGGCGTGGTCGTCGGGCCGTGAGGGGTGAATGCCGACATGGGGCGGGGTAGCACGCACCGTCAACCGCCAGTCGGGCTGCAGAACTCCGCATACTTTGCTAAACCTCGTAGTCGGAGGCACGCATCAGCTCTGCACCGAGAGCGATCTGTTCCGCGACGGAGACACGGAGTACTACTAGCAGTGCAGACTTGATCCCAGACATGCGACCACCCCAGCTATCCGCTTGCGCGGAAGAGCTCCCTGAGCTCTTGTCACCGGGGTGGAACCTTTGCGGTTTGAGTATACCTACGACGCCGAGGAATGACCACGCGCGTCCGGGCAACTTCGACAACTTCGACAACGCTGCCGAATCTGAGACTCAACGCGGTCACCCGCTCAGGGCACCAATGAATTCCCGGACAACGGCGACGGCCTCATTCCGGAGTCGCGCATCGTAGTCGGAGGCACGCATCAGCTCTGCCATCTACATCTTCAGGACGGTTCCCCGGAGGAACTCTGCCTGTTCCTCCCCTCTCCGTGGGTCGTCGAGAAGGTCAGCGTACAGTCTCAGCGGATTGGCCACCTGGACGCCCTCGACGGTGCGATGGGCGAAGAGGGGAGCGTCGTTTCGTGCCTGGAAGACAGTGACGTTTCCGCCTTTCTCCACAGGTTCGGCCCCCAGGGCGTTGACGACGGCGGCCTGGCCGACCGCCGGACCCACCCAGACCTCGCACCGACGAACATCGGTCACATGTGGGGCGACCAGCAAGGCAGCGCAGGCGCCCGTGATCGCGTGGTCGATACCCGCCCCGGAGAGGCTGCCGGAGATCCGACGGGCCAAGTCCACCGGGCCCTGTGTGTGGATGAAGGTGGTCAGGAGCCTGTGTCGTTCGCGGCCCGCCTCCTCCACCCAGCGATCGAGGACCTCGCCCTTGTCTACTATGCGTCGGCGCTTCCGTGGCCCGCTTCCCTCAACCTCGATCAACTCCAGTTGCTCGAGGCGCTTGAGAGCGGTCTGTGCTGTGCCGGCAGCCACATCGGCCTCTCTAGCCAGATCTGTGACGCGCCACCATTCGCGATCGTCGAGCAGCATCTCCTGAACGGCGATACCCGCCTTGCCTCCGAGGCCCACTCCCGTTGTCGGCTTCGCGTCACGGCCAACCGTTCTGTCCTGGCGAATCGCTACGAACGGCTCCTGGTTGCGGAACACGAACTGTCGATCGTCGAGGTAGTTCACGCCTGTCTCGCGCAGGATATCCATGGCGCCAGTAGTGAAATGAGTGGCCACGTAGGTGGCTGCAACGCAAGGAGCGCTCTGCTCGAATGGGTGGGCCAAGGCATTGCGGACCTCCTGCGGACGGCCGTGGCCCGCGCTGATCGGACGCACCTCTATCTCATGGTCCTGTCCGAGCCAAACGCGGACGCAGTCAGGACCGGCATCCACTCGGTCGAAGCCAGCCTCACGAAAGGCGGCCTCAAGGTTCTTCGCTGTCTTCTTGGGCTTCGGCATAATTCATCCTGCAATCTATATTCATGGCGGACATGAATATGGTCTATACGCTGAATATTAGACACCGCGACCGAATGGAGTCAAGTGGGATGTGAGCGACGCGCGAGCGACGAACTCGGGCGCTAGGTCGTCCCTTGACGCCGCTTCAAGTTCAGCTAGACTAAACATATGTCCAGCGAAACGGAATATACGTCCAGTCTGAATGAACTTGCGTTTCATGCCGCCGAGACCCCGACGTCACAGGAGCGTGTGTTCGGCCTGCTGCTCGATGAGGCCGGCGACGAACTCACCGAGGCCCAGGTTCGCGAGATGCTGGACGTGCCCAAGTCAACGGTCCATGTTGCCCTGGCGGCTCTCGTTCAAGACCAGCTCGTGGCGTCGCGCAACGTTGGGCGCACCAAGCTCTACTGGGTCGACACGGATGACCCACTCATCAAGACGCTCAAGATCGCGCAGGCGATCCGTCGGGTGCGCACAGCCATCGCCCCTGTGCGGGACAAACTCGACCTGGCAATCCTCTACGGAAGCTCGTCGCGGGGCGAGAACCGGTCCGGAAGTGACGTGGACGTGCTCGTGGTTGCCGATGATGCCGAGTCGGTCATGGTCGAACTCGCGCAGCACCAGTGGCTTCAGCCGGTCGTGTTGACGCCCGAGTCGCACATGCAGCTGATCGCTGAGGCAGGCACGTTCGCTTCGGAGGTCGCCCGGGGCATCACGGTCTTGGAGCGCCGGTGAGCGAGTTCGAGAAGTGCCTCAAACGTGCCCCGTGCACAAGACGCTCGGATGACATATATGCTTGACATATATGTCGCCACGCGCGTATGTTCGCGGCATGAAGAAGACGATGATGTATCTGCCAGATGACCTGCATCGCTTTCTGGTGCGCGAATCCGCCGAACGGGGGGTCTCGATGGCCGAGATCGCACGCGAGGCGATCGGCGAGTACAGAGCACAGCGCGAAGAGCAGGTGCACCGCGGTGTCCAGGCGATCTTCGGCGTGTTGGCCGATGATGACGAAGCCACGGACCTCGCGCTGACGATCGATCAGACTCTCGCCGAGTACTTCGGCGAGGGCGGCGCTTTCGAGGTGGGCGGCTGATGCGTGCCCTGGTCGACTCAAGCGTCTTCATCGCGGCAGCCCGCGCGTCGGAGACACATCACATGCGGGCGCGAGCCGCACTTGCCGAGCACGGCGGCGACGGTCTTGCGACACCCGTCACGATCCTCGCTGAGACGATGAGCTTTATCGGCGCGCGACTTGGTACTGACCAGCAGCGTCGGTTCTGGGACGCCTTCATGGAATCCGGCATCGAGATCATCGGCGCCGATGACGAGCTGCTCCGGATGGCCCGGGATATCGATCGGCGCTACGCAGATCTCGCCCTCGGTTTCGCTGACTGCACGCTTCTCGCGGCATGCGAGCGCGAGCGTGTCGCGGTGGTTCTGAGCTTCGACACCCGCCTGACGGCGTACCGTCCGACGTTCGCCCCGGCCATCGTACTGCCGGGGTAGCGGGCGCGACTGTTCTGGGTGCGTCTACGCAGGTGACGGTGTCGCGCAAACTGCTCGACTGGCACGGTGAGACCATCTTCCGCGTGTGAAGCTGCTCGCGGCTTGTTCTACAACTCCGTGTACTTCGTCCGGCTGCCGCGTGCCTTGTGCTGCGGGTACTTCGTGTCGTTCTCCGCGAGCTTGGCGTTGATGGCGGCTTCGAGGTCCACGCCGGTCTCGTGCGCTGTCAGAACGCAGTAGATCACGATGTCCGCGAGTTCGCGCTCGATGTCACCGCGACGGGCCGCGACGTCGTCGGCAAGCGTGGAGTCGCTGCTCCACTGGAAGACCTCGAGCAGCTCGCCGGCCTCGATCGACACCGAGGCCGCCAGGTTGCGCGGGGAGTGGTACTGCTTCCAGTCGCGTGCGTCACGGAAGTCGACAACGCGTTGTGTGAGGTCGTCGAACATGGGTCAGTCCTCCAGAAAAGTCTCGGCGGGGGCTTCAGCAGCGAGTGGGGCAGGTGCGGGTGAAGGCGAGTACTCGACGCGCGGCAGGTTCTCCCGCAGATGCTGCGCCAGTGCACGGTCGGTGCAGAAGACGTAGCAGCCCTTGAGTCCACGCGTCATGAGCACGCGATAGGTGTTGCGGATGATTTCGTCGGCGATGCGCTGGGCGCGCTCGGGGTCCTCGCGGGCGATCGACTTGATGCCCTTGAGCGACTGATCGCTCTTCGCGCGTCGGGTGTAGTCGGTGATCACGCGTCCATTCTCGAAGCGCATGTCGTCGCCGATGATGACGCCGACGTAGTCGAACTCGAGCCCCTGCGACGTGTGGATGCAGCCGATCTGTTCGATCGAGCCGTCGTCAATCGCCCATGTGTCGGTCGACTTGAGGTTCCACGACCGCGAGAACCCATGCTCGGGCAGCGCGATGTCGTGATGGTTCGGGTTGGCCTTCGTTGCGGTCGGCCACTCCCAGCAGTACCCGGCGACGACACGTGAGCGATTACGCTCCGCATTGCGCTCGCGAACAGCCTCCATCAGTGCGTGCGGGTCGTCGAAGACACGAAAGTCGTAGTCGATGTAGGTCGGCGTCTCCTCGACGGGCGCGATGTCCAGAACCTCATCGAGCCAGTCCAGGTACGAGTCCGAGCCGTTGCACCGGAACTGCGAGAGGAGTTCGGCCTCCCACAGTCGTGCGCCCGAGCGCTCGGCGAACGTGCGAATGTCGGTGACGGTGCCGGCGTCCTTGATGGTGACCCGCTGGCTTTCGTCGATGAAGAAGACCGAGAAGCGAGCGGCGTCGATGAGTTCCGCCATCTGGTTCTCGCCCTCGTTGCCGTAGAAGCCCGACTTCTCGTTCAGCCGATGGGCCTCGTCGACAACGACGGCGTCAAGCGAGTCCTTCTGCAGGTCGTAGAAGCCACCGGGACCGCGAAACAGGCCGTTGATGTAGGTCATCGTGCGGTCGCCCTCGCGAAGAAGGGCAGAGTACATGTTGCGCGGGGCGCTGTTCTTCGACACGTACTGGCAGACCGTGTCTTCGGCGGTGAGGCGGACGAGTAGGTTGATCGCGACCACCGACTTGCCGGTTCCCGGGCCACCGCGAACGATGAGCACGTGCTTCTCGCCCGTGTCGCGCGAGCGCTTTGCCAAGGAGAGCGCGGTCTCGAAGATGACCTTCTGGTCGTCGATCATGACGAACTCGTCGTTGCCCTCGAGCATGCTCGACAGCGCATCCTGCAAGGACTTCGACGGGCGGAGCCGCCCGGATTCGATCTCGTAGAGGATCTGGCCGTTGTCCGCGCGGGTGATGTGGCGGCAGATGAAGTCGCGCAGCTTGAGGACGTCGCCCCGGCAGAACACGGGTGCCTTCTCGAGGTAGTCCGCGTAGCGGGGGTCGAGAAGTGGGTCGTCCGTGGGAGCCATGCGGTAGTTGTGGAGGTAGGCGCAGGGCTCAAGGCCGATCTGCGCGTCGCGCACGGCCTCGTTGTAGTCCTCGATCATGCGCGCGTAGGACCACGCCTGGTATGAGGGATGGGTGACTTCGCGGTTCGCACCTGCGACGAAGGTCCGCACGATTCCGTCACGATCGTCGACCGTTTCGACCTGCTGCCACTGCTTGAGCTCGATGATGATGGCGGACTCGCGCTCGCTATCGTCGCGGCCGGTCAGCAGGAAGTCGACGCGCTTCTCGGTGTAGGGGACCTTGAACTCGATTGCGACCCCGCAGCCGTCCGGAATCTCGGGCGCGTTGAGCACCTTGTACATGTACTCCATGGAGTTGCGCCAGGCGACGACCTCGCGCGGGTTCGTGCGATGGAGGCGCTGTTCGAAGGCCGCCGTGATGCGCTCGACTATGGCGTCCTGGACGACGTCGTCGATGAACTCGGACTTGAGGGCCTGGTAGACGAGCATCGGTAGCTCCGGTCAGGAGGCACAATTCGGCTGGGACAAGGATAGCAGGGCAACGAGGTGGGAGTATCTGAGTGCCAGCCGCTCGGGCCAGCGCTACACAGGCAACGCCAGATGCTTCGGTCGACGTGAAGATTCGCAGCTAGCATGCCGATACAGGCATTCGGGGGAGCTCTTGGGAGTATTGCTCCCTGTGCACCACGAGGGGGATGCATGGACTTCGACGCGGCGAACGCCATCGGGCAGCAGGGCGAGGAGGCTATCTCGCGGGAACTGCAGGTGCTCCAACAGGAGTATGGCTTGCAGTTCCTCCACGACGTTCTGATTCTGGATTGCAAACAGACCGCACAGATCGATCACATCGTGGTCGATACGTACGGGGTTCTCGTGATCGAAGCGAAAGTGCGGACTGGCGCCCTCATCCTTGGAACCGACGTCGAGAAGAAGTGGACAGCCTGCTACCCGGGGAAGAAGCACAAGTCATTCCAGAATCCACTCGCCCAGAACCGTCAGCACGAGGCGGTGCTCAGGAAGGCACTGAAGGAATGCGGTGAGCCGGTGGATGCAGATCACGTGAAGAGCGTGGTGGTCTTTTCCGGCGCCAACACGTCGGAGCTCGACCTGAGCACGCTCGAAAGACAACGAGTGATCGACGTCTCCGAGCTTCGCCGGTTCTTCCAGCAGCGCCATGACTTCGCTATCACCACGGCACTGCCGGAAGTGGAACAGGTGCGCATGCTAGCCGCGATTCGCGGAATGGATCGATCAGGCGATCCGGATGCCCTGCGGCGACATGTGTCTGGGCAGCCGTACCATCGAACTCAGCCGTCCCGCTCAGAAGCGCCGCGCGCACCAGCGCCGATCATGCCGTCCTCGTGGCAGCAGGCGGCAACTCCCATTCCTGTCCGGACGGAGTCCCGCTTCGGACGGCGTCTCAAGGCGGTGCTTTGGGACCTTACAGTTCGAGTCGCGGCGATTGGAGTGCTAGCCCTGGTCTGGTGGTGGTTCTTCATGGGCCCGGGGTCCCCTTGGTTGAGTGACTTCCTGACATCAGGCTTCAAGTCGACGTCAGCGCAAGTCGCCGAGCCTGCTCCTGCGGCGACGCCGACCAGGCCGCCGCTCGACCAGGCGAAGTCTGCTCTGGCGGACAGGTTCCCTGACATCTACCCGAAAGTTGCCAACATCGATTCGCCCGTAGTTGGCACCAAGAATGGCTACTGGACGTACACGTGGGAGTACGTGGTCAAGTCAGCCTACAACGCGGCCACCGTTCGACAGATCACCCTGCTCCTCAATGATTCGGGAGAGGTCACGGGGTTCGAGAAGGAGTAGGGTCGGCTGTCTGCCTCGAGTGACTGCGATGCCATGCTGTTGCTGCGAGTTCGCGGTTGATCCTGTCACACGCAACCTCTACAATGTGAGCGCACCATCGAGCCAGCTATCACATGGAGCGCGCACAGAATGGCCGCCACTTCCTCATTTAGGGTCGCAGAGCTCTTCGCAGGTGTGGGAGGTTTCCGTCTCGGCCTTCAGAAGAGCGGCTGGTCAGTTGTCTGGAGCAACCAGTGGGAGCCGTCCATGAAGGCCCAGCACGCATCGGACTGCTACGTCGACCATTTCGGTTTCGAAGGTCACGTATGCGATGACATCGCAAAGGTGGTCAAGCGTGCGTGCTCGGAAGACGTTCCGGACTTCGAGCTGCTCGTCGGTGGATTCCCGTGCCAGGACTACTCGGTAGCCAAGCCCCTATCACAAGCGGCGGGCATTCGGGGCAAGAAGGGCGTTCTGTGGTGGTCCATCTACGAGATGCTCGCCCTCAAGCGGCCGCCGTTCGTTCTGCTTGAGAACGTGGATCGGCTTCTGAAGTCACCGGCCACGAAGCGTGGTCGCGACTTCGCCATCATCCTGTCTTGCCTCGCCCAGCTCGGCTACGTAGCCGAGTGGAGGGTCGTGAACGCAGCCGAGTATGGATTCCCTCAGCGTCGGCGACGTGTCTTCTTGTACGCGCACCTGCTCGACCATTGCGGCTACCGGTGGAAGCCCGTCAAGCGCATGTTCTTCGATGGCGTGATGGCACAAGCGCTGCCCGTATCGCAGGCGGGCATCACGACGAGGACCGAGGCAGAAGGAGAGAAGCCGGAGCCTGAGACGGTGCTTCTCGACGCCGACCCCTATGTTGTGAGCGAGACCTTCGGCGAGGGGCTCAAGAAGTCCCCATTCGAGAACGCTGGCGTCATGATCGAGGGCCGCGTGTGGACCGAGCAGGTCAAGCCAGTGTGGCGTGGCAAGAAGCACACGCTGGGAGAGGTTGTCGCCAAGACAGAGAACGTGCCCGAGAACTATTTCATTGCCGAAGACCGGGTTGACACGTGGACATACCTCAAGGGTGCCAAGTCCGAGCCGCGCGTCGACAAGAAGACCGGACACGAGTACCGCTACTCCGAAGGCGGCATGGTCTTCCCTGACCCACTTGACCGGCCCGCCCGGACGATTCTGACCGGGGAAGGCGGCACCTCGGCATCACGGTTCAAGCATGCGATCGAAGACCCTGCAACTGGCAGACTGCGTCGTCTTGTTCCCGAGGAGCTTGAGGAACTGAATGGCTTCCCTCGAGGCTGGACCGACACGGGAATGAGCGATGGACGACGTGCGTTCATGATGGGGAACGCGCTCGTGGTCGGGGTCGTGGAACGCATCGGCCGGGAGATCAAGAGAGAGGCAGAGGACTGCCTCGAAGAGAGGGCGAATCGGGATGCCCAGCAAACTGGGACCGATACCTGAGCCGACCTCCGCGGCCGTCTCGCGATCCATGAAGGGCAATCGCGGGAAGGACACGAAGCCCGAGCTCGAACTGAGGCGACTGTTGCGCGAGGCGGGCTTCCCAGGCTACAGACTCCACTGGAAGAAGGCCCCTGGGCGTCCGGATATCGCGTACCCGGGGCGGGGAGTGGCCATCTTTGTGAACGGCTGCTTCTGGCACCGCTGCCCGCACTGCCAGCCAGGGGAGCCAAAGTCACATTCTGAGTTCTGGCGTCGGAAGTTCGAGCTGAACCAGGAGCGCGACGTGCGCAAAGTGCGCGAACTGGAAGAAGTCGGCTGGACCGTCGTCACGGTGTGGGAATGCGAACTCGGGGACCGTCCGGGTGAAGCGGTGGACAGAATAGCGACAGCGTTGTCTCGCTAGGTGTCCTTCTCGCCGGCAAGCTGTTCTGCGATGTAGGAACCGTTGAGCCAGAACGACTTCCGCACGACGTAGCGTCCGGTGGGCGTCGGCAGGGTGTCTGTGCTGTCCCTTCCATGCGGACGAACGTGGCACGCTCGGTTCTCTGACTTCTTGGGCAGGTACTCCGCCTTGTCTTCCATGATTCGGTCGATCGTCTGCTCGAAGCACGTGCGGCCGTAGGTGTCGACATCGGAGATAGGCATCGTCCAGAACTGAGTGCGCACGAGGGTCGGAATATCGTCCCTATCGAGTTGATAGATAGCGAAGAGGAATCGCTTGGTCAGATCGATGCGCAGGTCGGAGTCCTCCCAGTCCTGCTGAACGAGGTCCATGTACTGGAAGGCTGGGAACGAGATGTCCTCTTTGGGTTTCCCGCTGGGCTTGAGGCGCATCGTCTTGACCGTGATGTCGGCCTTCTCGAACTCGGCGATCTTCTTGTCGGCCGCGACACCCAGGATGTGTTGGGTGAGCACCGCGTAGAAGTTCTTGGCTCCACGCTTGGCTTTCACATCCAGCCGAGCGGCGATCTCGTCGGCGGTCAAGCCGATATGTGGTCGGAACCGCTCATGCACGATATCTTCCAGCGTCTTGCCGGCTTTGAGTTCTTCGGCGCTCGCGAATGATTCGATCTTGTCGGCGAGGCCCGCTTCAATCACGGTGTTCATGTAGCTTTGCTTGAGTGAAAACGCGCGAGGCTTGGCGGGGGTCGTCGAGTGGGGCTGACGGCGTCGGTCGGTGCCCTTGGCGCCCTTGGTGCATGCGGCCAGGTAGTTCGTGTCGCCTTCGGACAGCTCGTGGGCCTTGCCCTCCCGAATCTTGGCGACGATGGTCTCCCAGTCGTCGCGGATGACCTCGATGTCCTCCTCGGGGAACTCCCAGAGCCGCGCGATCTTGATGACGTAGTCGATGTCGAGAACGTCTTCTTCCCAGAGGTAGTGGATGAGCAAGATGAGGGCGTTCTTCCTGAGGAACGAGCTTGTCTGCCACGACTCCTCGGCGACCTTCATGTAGTCGATCATCCCGAGCACGAGCCGTTCCTTGGCGACGTAGCGCTTCTTGCTCTGGCGCTTCATGGGCGTCGCCTTGAGCTCCACGTTGGCTTCCTCGAAGTCCGGCGTCGGGCGGTTGCCGCCGTCGATTCCGAAATACTCCTTCTCGAGGATGTCGCCGAAACGGCCCTTGCCGGTCTGTGCAGTGATGGTTTCGGCGTCCGGGAGCATCTCGCGCAGACTGTGCCCGATGAGGCGCTGCGCATACCGCTCGATGTCGTCGGGGTCGGCCTGGTCGTACGGCAAGGGCTGTGAGGTGCCCATACGTCTCCTCGGCGCTTCTGACTCAACGTAGGACCAAGAGTAGTCCCAATGGCCGAGGGTCGCCACTCCTCGGCGGCGGTCAGGTCGCGTTTGGGTATGGGTTGGACGAGCTCGCTAGCCTCCTCTGGGGAGGTGAACGAGAGGCCGTGCAAGGCGCAGGCTGTAGTCACGGCTGGCCGCATCCGAGGTGTCCAACACGATGATCGCCCACTTGAAGTTCGTCGTTGAACAGCATGCTGAGTGCTACGTTGCGTATCCCCTTGGGATGCGCGGCTCCGTGGTGGGCGAGGGTGCCACCGCGGAAGAGGCGCTTGCCGATACTCGCTCCGCAGGCTATCGCGGCTAGATCGCTAGTTCTCGGATTCCTAAGTATTAGCGCGTAATCCGTGGCTCTCGGACATGGTACCATCTCCGTGAGGAGAGGAGGTGCCATGTCCAGAAGAAGCCCGTACGTCATCGAACTCAGCGAGGAAGAGCGTCGGGTCTTGGAG
>JAUXNU010000218.1 GCA_030682655.1 Actinomycetota bacterium
AAGCGCGAGGCCGGTCGGCTCGTGGGACCATCGGGCCAGAAGGTGGCGCTCAAGTACGAGCAGACAGTCAGATTGGACGGGAAGGACGAGATTATCGCCGAGCAGGTCGACGCGGTCTTGGCGGCTTGGCGCCAGCTGGGAATCGATAGCGGCTGGAACTACTCGCGAGCGAACTACTACTCATCTGTGTACGACCGCGGGTATCTGAGGCAGGCGCGGTATGCGATTGGCGCGGGGGTGTTCCCCAGTTTCATAGACCCCGCATGGGGCAGCATGTTCGACCCTGCGGACACGCCTTCGCGAGCCAATCCCCGAGGTATGTCGGTCACCTTCGTGCGCGACGCCGAACTCGCGAACCTGCATCGCCAGGCCCGGGCTGCGTACGACAGCACGAAGCGCTCCTTGTTGGGAGTCCGGATTCGCGAGCGGGTCGAGCAGCTCGGTCTCGCCGTCTTCGAGCGTCCCGAAGAACGCGAGTGCGCCGTTCTCGGCATTGCGGGCTACAAGCCGGGTCCCTACCCAGCGGGTGATTTCTGGAATGCGGCCTCGTGGACCGCGGAACCACGACGATGAGTCGCCGGATACTGCAGTGGGCGGTCGTGGTCGTGCTCGTAGTGGCGCTGGTCGCGCCGTTCGCACTCAGGTACTACCGCAAACAGGAGGCGAGGCGCGTGATCTCTCGCTACGCTGTCTTGCTCTCCGAGGGGCTCGAGAACCTCACTCCGGAGATTGTCGGCGAGGTCGCCAGCGCCGAAGAGGTGAGTCGCGTCGGCACCTACTCCACGCGACTGTGGGGAAACAACATCCGGCTCGAGTCCGACCTTCTGGAACTCCAGATCCTCGAAGTCGTGTCGCAAGAACCGACGGTGACCGTGAAGGTCAAGGAGCGCTGGAGGTATGTGGAGCGCGACCGCAAGTCGGGTGCAGCGCTCGGTGAGGAGCGCGAAGAGACGCAGCTTCTCGACTACACCCTCGTGCGAGCGAACGGGAAACTCATCGTCTACCGTTCGGACCTTCTGCCGGTACCCGAGGGGAGCACGAATTGAGGCGGAGTCGCCTCCTGAACAGGCTCGCCTCTCCCAAACTGGCGGCCACTCTCATCGGCGTTCTGATGCTGATGACTCTGCTGGCCGTGCTGTTCCCGCAGAAGGGCTACCTCGGCCAGCAGTTCGAGCAGTTCGTCCACGACGTCCCCTGGCTCGCGGCGGTCATGGCCGCGGTGAGTCTGGACCGGGTGTTCTCCGGATGGCCCATCGTCGTAATGGCGTTGCTCCTCAC
>JAUXNU010000219.1 GCA_030682655.1 Actinomycetota bacterium
GTGACGAGGAGCTTGCCGCCGTGAATCTGCAGCGGGATGCCTTCCACGGGGAGTGGAACTACGCCATCGCCCCATCCGAACCTCGAATCGGGTCAGTTGTTTCGTGACGAGTCCTAAGCAGCCTGCGTGCCGAGTTCCAGCCCGAGTTCCAGAGGGTGTTGCGGTTTCGGCTGAGGCAGTGCGACAGAGGAGCTAGTCGGCGGGAGGGTGATGTACACAGCCGACCTGGCGGCGAGCTTCAACCACTCGCTGCCGGTCGACCGGATCACGCTGGTCTCGGTCGGCCTCATGTTCATCGTCCTTGGCAACTTCATGACCACCGTCAAGCAGAACTGGACGATGGGCGTTCGCTTCTCGTGGACCGTGCTGGATGACGTCGTGTGGCGCAAGTCGAACCGGCTCGGAGCGTCGATGTTCATGCTCGCGGGCGCGCTTGCCATCATCGGCGTCGCGCTGCCGCAGCCCTGGGGATTCGTGATGCTGCTGGCACCTGTGCTTGCGATGCTGCCGGTGCTCTACGTGTACTCGTTCCTCGAGTACAAGAAGCGCCACCCCGAGGATATGGGTAGGCCGCCGGCGGCGGAGTAGGTGGAGCGTTCGGGGCACGCGCCGGGGGGTTAGCGGCTTGCAGTTATACGCAGAAGTGAACTACACTGCGTATAACCTCACCGGAGGAGCAGTGACGTGAACAAGCAGCCGCTCGAAGTGCAGACTCTCTACGCCGAGCTGATCGAACGCCTGATGTCACTCGAGACACAGCGAACGATCGGTCGTGCGAAGGGCACCTTCGTCACGAAGATCGTCAAGGGCGAGACGTACTACTACTTTCAGCACTCCGTGCCCGGCGGGACCAAGCGTCAGGTCTATCTCGGGAAGAAGGACGCAGCGCTCGACGCTGTGGTCGAGCGCTTCCAGTCGGAACGCGTCGACATCGCCGAGGACCGGACTTCCATTGAGCGCCTTTGCTCTCTGCTTCGCGTGGGCGGAGCGCAGGTGACGGATGCGGCGACCGCCCGCGTTCTGGAGGCATTGTCTGATGCAGGGGTCTTCGGCCTCGGTGGTGTGCTGGTCGGAACTCACGCCTTCGCCGTGCTGGGCAATCTCCTGGGTGTTACCTGGGATGGCGCGGGACTCAAGACCCAGGACATCGACATCGCGGCCGAGCCGACCGTGGGAATCGCCGTCCCTGACATGCAGACCGATGTGCCCGGAGTGCTCGACAGCCTCGGAATGGGCTTCCTTCCTGTTCCTGCTCTCGACCGGAAGCACTCGTCAACGTCCTTCAAGGTACGCGGCCAGGGCCTACGTGTAGACCTCCTGACCCCAGGCCACGGCAACCAGTCGCAGCCGGTGAAGATCCCTCGCTTGCAGGCGACCGCCAAACCGCTGCGCTTCCTCGGCTACATCCTCGAGGAATCCGTGCGTGCGGCGGTCATAGACGGCGGCGGCGTGCTAGTCAGCGTGCCCGATCCAGCCAGGTTCGCCTTCCATAAGCTCATCGTCTCGGGTGCTCGTCCTGTCGCAATGCATGCCAAGCGGGACAAGGATCTGCTGCAGGCGACGCAGGTGTTCTCGATTCTTGCCGAGGAGCGGCCCGGTGACCTGGCGCGCGCCTGGGAAGCGATTGCGGGCTGCGGGGCCGGGTGGGTCAGGCGGACGACGCAGGGGATGGAGGCGATGGCACGCATCGACGGTGACGTGGCGAAGCGTGTCTCGATCGCTTTGGGATTGTGAGGCAGGAGCGCGGGTAAGATGGCGGCTCCGAACCGGTGGGATCGTTCCTGTCACGACTTGAAGATGTCGGACGCGAATCATACAATACATGAGGTATATACATCACACACGTACGGAGCGGACATGTCAGAAGAACGAGTGGGATATGGGACGAAGCCGGCGCAGTTCCGGCTTCCGATCGAGATGCACGAGTTTCTTGCCCGCGAGTCGACTGCCCGCGGGGTGACCAAGACCGAGATCGTGCTGGAGGCCATCGCCGATCTTGAACGGAAGCGCTTCGAGGAGAATCTCGCGGAGGGCTATGTTGACATGCAGGCGCACGATGCGGCGGAAGCAGTCGCCTGGGACGGCACTCGTGCTGACGGGCTGGAGCCCGACGGATGGTAAGGACTCCACTTCGAGGCGAGGTCTACTGGGTGAGGCTCGATCCGGTTGAGGGCAGCGAGCAAGGCGGCCGTCGTCCGGTTCTGATCGTGCAGAATGATATCGGCAACCGGCTCGCGCCGACCACGATCGTTGCACCGCTGACCCGACGCGCTCCGCGAAGACCCTATCCCTTCCTGGCGCACGTGACGGGCATACCGGGCGCCGAGGAATCATGGATTCACTGCGGACAGGTGCGCACGATCGACAAGACGCGCTTGTCAGGTGAGCCGATGGCGGCGCTCGACCGCGATGCGATGGCTCGGGTGGAAGCCGCGGTACGGGCGTCTTTGGGGATGTATTGAGCGCGGTTGGTGCGTGGTGGTATGACTAAGGAAGCGTCAAACAACAACTGAGCGGTTGCGGGGATGGATCACATAGTTCCATTCGGGATGGAACTCATCTCGGGTGAGGTTGACTGTCGCCAGTTGGGCGTCTGAGACCCTGA
>JAUXNU010000220.1 GCA_030682655.1 Actinomycetota bacterium
ACAGATCCGTACGTGAGGAATTACCTCATACGGCTCCTACCTCGGGTCAGACGCAGAGGCGTTGATCGGGGTATGGGTGCATCACGGACTGCATCCACAGGTCCAAGACGTGGTGCACGTAGATGTTCGCCAATGCCGGCGAACCACCGACCCTTGTGGCGTCCCCGCCACCGTCTTGGACCACTCCCCGTCCTCGGATACCGCGACTCTCCAGGGTTTCTGGATGAGCCGCAGCTCCCGAAGAACTGCTGGGGGTCCCTGCTCGCTGCCTCCCGTACCCTGTCCAGGTCGCTCGACGCTGCCTTCGGCCTCTGCGTGCCGCCAGCGGTCGCCTGTCCAGAGTTCCCCTTGGTCGAGGGCCTTTGCTCCACGGACTCCGCCGGTGGTTGGCCGGATGGTCCCGGTTGTGCACCCTTGTTCGTCCGCTTCATCGCTACTACGCCCTCGTCCGACTGCTCAGGTGCGTACACGTCGGGCTTGGGTCACAGACCTTCCCCGACCGGACCGACGGTGGATGCCGCCGGCCACCCCTGAGCTCTCCCGGTTTCCGTGCATGAAGTTTGCGTACATGCCCTGACTCCTCAGACTCCGCGGGCCCGGTGCGCCCCTCGCGCTATCGCGACGCACCGTATGGCCTTCCCTCCCAGGCAACTGGGTCGGCGACCCGATCTTGGTGATTTCGGAGCTCAATCGCCCGGCCTGCACGCCCCCTGTCTACGCTTCGCCGCCCCCCTCACGGAGGGCCGACGCAAGACTCGGGGCCATGGTTGGTCGCTACTCATTCCATGTAGAGGACTTTCACCTCCTACTTCATGCCGGCTTTTACCGGCGCTTTCGTCGCGGTAGGGATGCCGGTTGCCCGGCACCCCCCGCACAGATCCGTACGTGAGGAATTACCTCATACGGCTCCTACCTCGGGTCAGACGCAGAGGCGTTGATCGGGGTATGGGTGCATCACGGACTGCATCCACAGGTCCAAGACGTGGTGCACGTAGATGTTCGCCAATGCCGGCG
>JAUXNU010000221.1 GCA_030682655.1 Actinomycetota bacterium
ATCGTGCCGATGACGTCGTCTGTGACGCTCGTGAGCGTGACCGTCTCGACGGAGTCGTTCGTCACCACGTAGGTGAAGGTGAACTCGCCGCCGGGCTCGGGGAGCGACGCCGGGCTCGGGGTCTTGCTGACCGATATCTGCGGGAGCTCGTCGGTGACCTCGACGGTGGCCGTCGCCCTGGCCTCGGCCTTGTTCTCCTCGTTGTCGTAGGCGATCACATGCGCCTCGTCGGTGTAGAAGCCGGCCTCGGTGTAGGTCTGGAAGGGCTTCCATGTGTAGGTGCCACCGGGCGGCAGGACGACGCCGGCCGCAGCGAGGTCGTAGACGACCGCGCCGCCGGGAAGCGTGTCGGTGAGCTCGGAGAGCGTGATCGCCTCCACGGAGTCGTTCGTCACCACGATCACGTAGTCGAACCTTCCGCCGGGCTCAGGAAGCACGGTGGGGTCCGCGACCTTGGTGATCGAGACCTTCGGCAGCACGTCGTCGACCGTGACAGACGCGTCGTCGGTCGCCGTGCCCTCGTTGCCCTCGTTGTCGTAGGCGATGGCCGTGACGGTGTTCGGGTAGACTCCCGCGTCGGTGTAGGTCTTGGTGCCGGTCATAGGATCGCTCGACTCACCGGGAGAGAGCGTCACGTCGGACGGCAGCGTGATCGTGCCGATGACGTCGTCTGTGACGCTTGTCAGCGTGACCGTCTCGACGGAGTCGTTCGTCACCACGTAGGTGAAGGTGAACAGTCCGCCGGGCTCGGGGAGCGAGGCCGGGCTCGGGGTCTTGCTGACCGAGATGTCCGGCAGCTCGTCGGTGACCGTGACGGACGCGTCGTCGGTCGCCGTGTCCTCGTTGCCCTCGTTGTCGACGGCCTTCGCGGTGACGACGTTGGGGTAGGTGCCCGCATCGGTGTAGGTCTTGGTGCCGGTCATGGCCGCGCTCGACTCACCGGGAGCGAGCGTGACGTCGGACGGCAGCGTGATCGTGCCGATGACGTCGTCTGTGACGCTCGTGAGCGTGACCGTCTCGACGGAGTCGTTCGTCACCACGTAGGTGAAGGTGAACTCGCCGCCGGGCTCGGGGAGCGACGCCGGGCTCGGGGTCTTGCTGACCGATATCTGC